>NZ_AJVB01000067.1:0-12910 GCF_000278445.1 Rhodococcus sp. R1101 | reverse complement strand
CTGGCTCACCCCCGACGAACTCGCCTACTGGAACCCGCTGGTGAACGAGCCGCGGCTGACCTCGCCGTTCGGTGCGAACACCCGCATCGTGTGCCAGGGCTTCCACGGCGTGACGACCGACTGCTGGCAGGCCGACCTCGAAGGCCGTCCCCACAAACTCGTCCGCCTGCCCGCGAACCTGCCCAACGTGACGGGGTCGAGCGCACCCGGTGGAGGCGTCGGGCACTTCGTGTATCCGCTCTTCTGATCCACGCGAGGGCCGGTGACGAGCCGGCCGGGGAACGTCAGCGATCGGTCCCAGGGCCGCGGGTGCCTGTGCTTTCGAGATAGAGCAACACCGCCCGTACCCGCCGACTGCGGTCGGCCTCGCGCGGCAGGTCGAGTTTCACGAAGATCGAATTGACGTGCTTCTCCACGGCGCTGACCGACATGGTCAGACGATCGGCGATACCCGTATTCGTCAGGCCCTGGGCGAGAGCCTCGAGCACCTCACGTTCGCGTTCGGTGAGGGCGGCGATGGGGTCGGCGCGGCGGGTGTTCGCGAACAGCTGCCTGACGACCTCGGGATCGAACGCGGTCCCGCCGGCAGCCACTCGTTCCAGATCCGTGAGGAACGCCCCCACATCCGATACGCGATCCTTGAGCAGATAGCCGACGCCACCCCACCCGTTCGTGAGCAGACCGGTCGCGTTCCGATGCTCGACGTACTGGGACAGCACGAGCACAGCGACCTGCGGGTGCTCCTCCTTGATGCGCCGCGCCGCGTCGATGCCCTCCGTCGAGTAGGTCGGTGGCATACGCACGTCGAGCAGCACGAGATCGGGCACGTCGCGCTCGACGACATGATGCAACTCGACGGCATTTCCCACACCGGCGATCACCTCGTGGCCTTCGTCCGCGAACAACCGCGACAAACCTTCGCGGAGAAGGGTCGAGTCCTCGGCAATCACGATGCGCACGGGATCCTCGCTTCCACAACGGTCGGCCCTCCGCAAGGGCTGTGTACGGAGAACTGCCCGTCCAGCGCGGCGACACGGCGCGCGAGACCCGTCAGCCCGGAGCCCGTCATCTCGGCCCCACCGCACCCGTCGTCGACGACCGTAACGGTGACGACGCGACCGTCCGCCGCGACGGTCACCGACACGCTGTCGGCACCGGAGTGCTTCGTCGCGTTCGTGACCCCTTCCGCGGCAACGTAATACGCGGCTGCCGCGACATCGTGCGGCGGTTCCGGATGGATCGACAGATCCAGATCGACGGGGAGGGAGGTGTGCGCGGACAATCCTTCCAGCGCCGCGGCGAGTCCCGTGTCCGTCCAGCGCGGCCGGGTAGATTCGCCACGCCACGTCGCGCAGTTCGGTGAGCAATGCCTGTGCCTGGGCGACGGCGTTGTCGAGGTCGGCGACAAGATTCCCGTCGCCGCGTTCGGCGGTGCGTCGCGCGCGGCCGACGTCGAGTGCGAGCGCGACGGCCCGCTGCTGGACGTCGTCGTGCAGGGCGCGTTCGATCCGCCGGCGTTCGTCGTCGATGGCGGTGACGACGTCGGCACGGGTGCGCTGCAGGTCGCGGAGACGATGCTGCGTCGCGTCGTCACCGAGCAGCCGCAGTGCCGTGCGGACGTCCCACTGGCCCACGATCATCGCCATCCGGACGGCGAGGTAGATCATGACGGCGGCGACGAGGAGCGAGACGAGGCCGTCGGCGACGGAGATGCGACCGCCGACCAGCAGGACGATCGCCCAGCCCCCGTAGCCGGTCGCGGCGATCAGGACGAGCAGTACGACGATGCCGACAAGTGGACCGTAGGCCAGACGGACGAGGAAGTACCCGGTCGGCTCGCGATCCGGGAGATCCCGGACCGTCTCGGCGTCGAACCATCGCACGAGACGGGTGCGGTCGCGTTCGGCCGCCCGGCCCGGTCCGTCGGTGGTGCGGCGGACCGATGCCGCCGCACCCGCCACCGCGGTGACGATCCCGAGCAGGAGCCCGACGACGGCGCGGACCGAGGTCCCGAGTGAGCGCCGAAGGTGATCGATCACGGACCGACCCTAACGGGCGTGAATCGATCGGACACGGCGGACGACGAACACCGCCACTGCCCCGACCACCGCGACGATCACGAGTTTCTGCAGCACATCCGCATACGGTTCGATGACTCCCCAGTTCTCACCGAGAAGGTATCCGGCGAGCACGAAGATCGAGTTCCACAGTGCGCTGCCCAGAACGGTCAGGACGACGAAGCGGCCGACGGGCATGGCCTCCACCCCGGCGGGAACCGAGATCACGCTCCGTACGAGCGGCACCATCCGGCCGAGGAGCACCGATTTCTCACCGTGGCGGGCGAACCATTCTTCGCCGCGCCGCAGATCGGAGATGCTCACCAGTGGGAGTCGCTCGACCACGGCATACATCCGCGGGCGCCCGAAGGCTCGTCCGGTGAGGTAGAGCAGCAGCGCGCCGACGACGGAGCCGAGGGTGGTCCACACGACGGCCGAGACGAGGGAGATCTCCCCGCGGGAGGCCGCGAAGCCGGCGAGGGGAAGGATCACCTCGCTCGGGATCGGCGGGAAGAGGTTCTCCGCGGCGACCACGAGACCGGCGCCGGGTGCTCCGAGCATCTCCGTCAGCTGTAGCGAGAGGCCCGCGAGGCCGTCGAGTTCGTCGGTGGGTGACTGCGAGAGAGTGTGTTCGAGGTTCATGTCCGGAACGCTATGAGCAGTGAATGCGCAGTTCACTGCGGTTTTCCGCCGATTTCGAGGTGTTCGGGGTGTGGTTTTCCATAGTCCTGCCGATCTCCGGCAGATCTACCGGATAGTAAATGGATGAATTATCCCGGGTCTGCGGTACTGTGACCGCATGTCCGGACCCCGCGACCTCGACTACTGGTCCTTCGTCGAACTCGCGCAGGAGCGTCTGAACAGCAAGTTCGGTGAACATCACCGTAGTGCGACCGAAGTCCTGCTCACGCTCAACCGGGCCTCGGACATCGTCACCTACGACCTCGAGGCCGCGGTTCACCGTCCGCGTGGCCGGTCGTGGTCGGCCTATCGGCTCATGTTCGTCATCTGGCTCGCGGGTCCGATCGAACCGAATGTCGCCGCGCGGCTCACCGGGATGAGTCGCGCCGCCGTGTCGAACCTCGCGAAACCCCTGGTGGAGGCGGGAATCCTCGAGAAGACTCCGGTCAGCCACGACGCGCGTTCGGTGCAACTGTCGCTCACCGAAGCGGGAGAGAAAGAGATCCGGGACAGTTTCCGTGCCCAGAACGAACGCGAAGAGGCCTGGGTGGAGGTGCTCACCCCCACCGAACAGCAGATTCTCGTGATGCTGCTGAACAAGCTGATCACCAACCGCAGCCAGTTCGACGTGCGCGGACGCAACTGACGCAGGGTCGTGACCTCTCTGTGGTTGCGCTCACGGCCCAGGTTTAGTTAACGTATTTACTAATTCCAGGCGAGCGACCGTCCCTCGCACGCCCGAGATCCGCGAGGAGTCAGATCATGGCGTTCTACCGACAGCTCGGCGTCATCCCGCCGAAGCGTCACACCCAGCACCGCAACGAGAACGGCGACCTGTACTACGAAGAGCTCATGGGCGAGGAGGGCTTCTCGTCCGACTCGGCGCTGCTCTACCACCGGTACATCCCGTCGGCGATCGTCGACGCCACGGAGTGGAAGCTGCCCGATCAGACCACCACACCGAACCATCCGCTCAAGCCGCGGCACCTGAAGCTGCACGATCTGTTCCCCGAGACGATCTGGGCCGAAACCGATGTCGTGACCGGTCGCCGCCTGGTCCTGGGCAACGCCGACGTCCGCATCTCGTACGTCGTGTCGACCGAGCCCTCGCCGCTGTACCGCAACGTCGTCGGCGACGAGATGGTCTACGTCGAATCCGGTGAGGCCACCGTCGAGACGGTCTTCGGTCCGCTCGAGGCGAAGGCCGGCGACTACGTCCTGCTGCCGATGGCCACCACCCACCGCTGGGTGCCCAAGGGCGACGCACCGCTGCGCGCCTACACGATCGAGGCGAACAGTCACATCGTCCCGCCCAAGCGCTACCTGTCGAAGTTCGGGCAGTTCCTCGAGCACTCGCCGTTCTGCGAGCGCGACCTGCACGGACCGACCGAGCTCATGCAGGTCGAGGAGGAGAACGTCGAGGTGCTGGTCAAGCACCGCACCTCGCAGGGCATCGTCGGCACCCGCTACCTGATGCCGCATCACCCCTTCGACGTGGTCGGCTGGGACGGCTGCCTGTACCCGTACACCTTCTCGATCCACGACTTCGAACCCATCACCGGCCGCGTCCACCAGCCGCCGCCGGCGCACCAGGCGTTCGAGGGCAACAACTTCGTCATCTGCAACTTCGTGCCCCGCAAGGTGGACTACCACCCGCTGGCCGTGCCGGTGCCGTACTACCACTCGAACGTCGACTCCGACGAGGTCATGTTCTACTGCGGCGGCGACTACGAGGCCCGCAAGGGATCGGGCATCGGCCAGGGTTCGATCTCGGTGCACCCCGGTGGTCACGCGCACGGCCCGCAGCCGGGTGCCTACGAGCGCAGCATTGGTGTCGAGTTCTTCGACGAACTCGCCGTCATGGTCGACACCTTCCGCCCGCTCGAACTCGGTGAGGGTGCGCTCGCGTGCGAGGACGCCGCCTACGCCGGCAGCTGGAACCGCAATGCAGGAGCGGCCAAATGACTTTCGGACCTCTCCTGACCGGACTGTGCGACGACGCTGCGCTGTTCCCTCCGGGCAACGCCCCGCTGCCCGCCGCCGTTCCCGCCCACGCCGGGCACCGCTCGTCCGCGCACGCACCGCTCGTCGGAGCGTTCGTCTTCCCGGCCGGTCGCCTCGATGAACTCGCAGATCACCTGGCGCAGCACCCGTATCCCGGTGAGCTGGCCCTGAGCCTGACCGCACCGACCGGCACCGCCGCCGTCCGGCCCGCACTCGAGCAGGTCGACGCGATGGACTCGGTGTCCGTAGTGGCCCTCGAGATCGCGGTCCCCGCAGAGCAATCCGTCGACGAGCTGTTCGCGGCGCTCGACGAGATCAGGGTGAGTCGACCGGATATCGATGTATTCGTCGAGGTTCCGCGTGACGAGCGCCGAGCCGAGATCCTCGCCCGACTGACCGGGACGCCGTACGCCGCCAAGTTCCGCACCGGCGGGATCGTGGCGGAGGCGTATCCGGACGAAGCCGAGCTCGCCGCCGCGGTCTCGACGGTCGTCACCACGGGAGTTCCGTTCAAGGCGACCGCCGGTCTGCACCACGCGGTGCGCAACACCGACCCGAAGACGGGCTTCGAACAGCACGGGTTCGTGAACCTGTTGGCCGCGGTGGACGCGGTGCTGTCCGGAGCCGACATCGACGAGGTCGCTTCCGTGCTGGCCGAACGTGACGGGGCAGTGCTCGCCGCACGTCTCGGCGCACTCTCCGACGACCGGGCCGCAGAGGTCCGGCGCCGTTTCTTGTCGTACGGCACCTGCAGCATCGCCGAACCGCTCGAGGATCTGCTCGACCTCGGTCTGGCGCCCTCGACCGTTTCCCCGATCACCGAAGGAACGAACGCATGACCACCATCGCCATTCCGGAGGGTTCGCTCTTCGGCATCGACAACCTGCCGTACGGCATCTTCTCCACGGCCGACAGCGAACCCCGTGTCGGTGTCCGCGTCGGAGATACGGTTCTCGACCTGAGCCGTGTCTTCGAGGACGACGTCGTCTTCGCCGAGCCCTCGCTCAACGCGTTCATGGCCCAGGGTCGTGCACGGTGGGACGAAGTTCGCGCTGCGATCAGGGAACTCGTGACCGGCGATGTCGCCGACGAGGCGGTCTTCGCGGTTGCCGACGTGACGATGCACCTGCCGATCGAAGTGGCCGACTACGTCGACTTCTACGCCTCGGAGAATCACGCGTCGAACCTCGGCCGCCTGTTCCGCCCGCAGAACCCCGACCCGCTGATGCCGAACTGGAAGCACCTTCCCGTCGGTTACCACGGCCGGTCGAGCACCGTCGTGACCTCGGGGGTCGACATCGTGCGGCCGAGCGGACAGCGCAAGGGCCCCAACGATCCTGCGCCGGTCTTCGGACCGTCGATCCGGCTCGACATCGAGGCCGAGATGGGCTTCGTCGTCGGTGTCGGCTCCCCGATGGGATCGCAGATCCGGCCCGACGAGTTCGCCGACCACTGCTTCGGTGCGGTCATCCTCAACGACTGGTCGGCCCGCGACATCCAGGCGTGGGAGTACGTGCCGCTGGGCCCGAATCTCGGCAAGTCCTTCGCGACGTCGATCTCGCCGTGGGTCGTTCCGCTCGCTGCCCTCGAGGCCGCCCGTATCGACACCCCGGTGCAGGACCCGGAACCGTTGCCGTACCTGAAGGGCACCGAGAAGTGGGGTCTGGACATCGATCTCGAGGTCGAGTGGAACGGGCACGTCGTGTCGCGTCCGCCGTACGCGCAGATGTACTGGTCGCCGGCGCAGATGCTCGCCCACACCTCGGTCAACGGTGCCGCGACCCGCACCGGCGACCTGTTCGGATCCGGCACCATCTCCGGCCCGGAGAAGGACCAGCGCGGCGCCTTCATCGAACTCACCTGGGGCGGAGCAGAACCCGTGCAGGTGGGCGACGAGACACGCACCTTCCTCGAGGACGGCGACGAAATCGCCATTTCGGCCACCGCTCCCGGCCCGAACGGGACGCGCATCGGCTTCGGTGAGGTCCGCACCCGCATTCTTCCCGCGATCGGGGAATAAAGAAAACAGGTCCGTGCGTCAGCCGGAGCGCCACCGGCCGGACCATCGGCGATGCCCGGAACCCACGAGGTTCCGGGCATCGCCGTGTTCGGGGTCGGTCAATCGACCGAAAGAATGTCGCCCACAGAGCAATCCAGTACGCGGCACAGGGCTGTGAGGGTCGAGAAGCGGATCGCGCGGGCGCGTCCGTTCTTGAGTACCGACAGGTTCACCACGCTGACGCCGACCTTCTCGGCCAACTCGGTGAGCGTCATGCCCCGATCGGCCAGCAGTTCGTCGAGATGACACCGGACGGCATGCTCGGTTTCCGGAGGCATCAGACGAGTCCTTCGTTGTCGCGCGCCATGCGGCTGCCGATCCGCAGCACCACACCCACGGCCGAGATCACCATGCAGAAGACGTAGGCGTACCAGAACTCCGGTCCGAGAGGTGCGTTCGAGAGGACGTAGTTCATGTCCACGTCCCGGATCAGCATGTTGGTGCCCAGCGTGCGGGGGATCATCGGGACGATGATGGTCGCGATCGCCACGATGGATGTGATCCACACGAGCCGGATGACACCGCGGTCGAACAACCGGCCCCGGACGAATCGCACCATGATCCAGCTCAGCAGGGCCAGGGCCGTCAGGTAGCCGAGGGTCTGTACCGCCTCCCCGGCGCGGAGGAGGGCGACGCTGACGGGTGAGAGGACGTCGGTCGGAACGTCGATCACCGTCGTCGAGGTGGTCCGGAGGTCGACGCCGTTCGGGGTGGACAGCACCGGCGCCGCTGCCGCGTCGTCGAACCGGACCCGCGCGGTCACGATGCCGTCGCCGAGAGAGCTTGCGAGGTCGCGAACATAGGTGAAGAGCACGATCAACGACGTCAGCGCGAAGACCGTGAGGGACGCCCACAGATCGGTGCGGTCCTTCTTCGACGTCTCGGTGGGGGAGAGCGTGTCGGGTTCGGAGCCCGGGCTCTGGGGGCGGTCGGTGTCGTGGGTGGAATTCATGGTCGTCTCCGAACTCGCCGGGCGGCGGCATTATCGATTGTCGATACCATCGATAATCGTTATACATATCGAGAAACGATATGCCCAGAGAGGGTGCGTTCCCGCCGGTCCCGCCCGGAGCGGATCAGGGCAGGCGACGCTCGATCGCGTCCCGCGCTGCCAGCGCCTTCGCGCCGTAGTCGGCGAAGAGGTCGGGGGTCAGTCGCGAAGCCGGACCGGAGATGCTGAAGCAGCCGCGCACGGTGCCACCGCGCCCGCGCAGGGCGACGGCGACGGCGGCGATGCCGTCGTGCAGCCCCTGTTCGGTCACGGCGTACCCGCGGGCGCGGATCTCGGCGATCTCCTTGCGCAGAGCCGCCGGATCGGTGACGGTGTGCTCGGTCAGCGAGGGGAGTTCGGTCGCGAGGAAATTCTCGATCCGTTCGTCGGGCAGCGACGCGAGATAGGCCTTGCCGGTGGACGCGGCGTGCAGAGGCAGGCGCGTGCCGAGGGCGAGGAAGGCGCGCAGCTGGTGGGCGCTGTCGAGTCGCTCGATCAGGACCAGCTCGTTCCCGTCCGGCACTGCGAGATGAACGGTCTCGCCCGTCTCGGTCTGCAGGCGGTTCAACTCGGAGAGTGCGACCTCGCGCAGGTCGTCGCCGGACGACATCGCGCTACCCAGGCTGAACGCGCGGCCGGTGATGACCCACTGCCCGGCGTTCGTCGTCGAGGGGCGCAGCCAGCCGGCTTCGGCGAGGGTCTTGAGGCATCGCTGAACGGTGCTCTTGGGGACGTCGAGTCGCTTGCTCACGTCCGAGAGTCCGACCGGTTGCGTGGTCGCGACCTCCTCGAACACGCGGAGTGCGGTGAGAACGCTGTTCATCGGAACCTTTCGCGCGTCGTTGACGGCAGGCGGCACGGGCTATAAGTTGAGCCGGACCGCATCGTAGCACGTCGGTCCACAATGTGGACCGTGCGCCGCGCGACACCGTCCGGCAGGACGTCGAGAAGGGACCACCACCGATGACCACCACCACGCCCGTGCCGTTGCTGACCTCGCTCACCGAGTCCGGAGCAGGCAGTGACGACCGCAGCGCTGTCCGCGTCGGAGACGTCTCGCTCACCCGATCCGAACTGATCGCGGCTGCCGCCGCTGTGGCCGACGAGGTCGCAGGCTCCTCGCGGGTCGCTGTCGACGCCACCGCGAGCATCGAGACGGTGATCGCCACGACCGGATGCCTCATGGCCGGTGTGGCCGCGGTGCCCGTGCCGCCGGATTCCGGTCCTGCCGAGCGCGCCCACATCCTGAAGGACTCGGGTGCGCAGGTGTGGCTCGGCACGGCCCCCGAGGATGTCACCCTGCCTGCGATCCCTGTCGACGCGAGCGCGCGTTCGTCGTCCTCGCACGCGGAGGCCGATCCGGGTAGTGCCGCGATGATCATGTACACCTCGGGAACCACGGGCGCCCCCAAGGGGGTCGTGCTCTCGCGGTCCGCCGTGGCGGCCGGTCTCGACGGTCTCGCCGAGGCATGGAACTGGACGTCCGACGACACGCTCGTCCACGGACTTCCGCTGTTCCACGTCCACGGACTCATCCTCGGTGTCGTCGGCGCGCTCCGGCAGGGCTCGCCACTCGTGCACACGGTGCGACCGAAACCCGAAGCCTATGCGGCAGCCGGTGGTTCGCTGTACTTCGGTGTTCCTACCGTGTGGTCGCGGGTCGCTGCCGACGAATCATCCGCTCGCGCACTGTCGTCCGCGCGACTTCTGGTGTCGGGCAGTGCGCCCCTTCCCGTTCCGGTCTTCGAGCGCATGCTCGCCCTCACCGGTTCCGCGCCGATCGAGCGGTACGGGATGAGCGAAACGATCATCACGATCAGCACACGCCACGACGGTGAGCGCCGGCCCGGCTGGGTGGGACTGCCGATCCAGGGCGTCTCCACCCGCCTGCGCGACCAGGCCGGCAACCTCGTGCCGCACGACGGTGAAACCCTCGGCCAGTTGGAGGTGTCCGGCGCGACCCTGTTCGACGGCTACCTGAACAACCCCGAGAAGACCGCCGAGTCGATGACCGAGGACGGCTGGTTCAAGACCGGTGACATCGCCGTGATCGACGACCAGGGTTTCCACCGCATCGTCGGCCGCGAATCGGTCGACATGATCAAGTCCGGTGGCTACCGGATCGGCGCCGGCGAAGTGGAGCACGCGCTGCTGAACCATCCCGGCGTGCAGGAGGCCGCGGTGGTGGGTGTGCCGGACGACGATCTCGGACAGCGGATCGTCGCCTACGTCGTCGGGGATCTCCGTGATCCGGGCGAACTCTCGGACTTCGTCGCGCAGACCCTCTCGATCCACAAGCGCCCCCGCGAGATCCGTAGCGTCGACGCTCTTCCGCGCAACGCCATGGGCAAGGTGCAGAAGAAGCTTCTCGTCGAGGACTACCTCGCCGGGAAGTGACCCGATCTACTCGACTGTGCTCGAGCAGTCGGCTCGGCCGACGCCGATCTCGTCACCGACGGTGATGTCGCCGGGAGTCCGGACGGTCGCGTAGACACCGATGCACGGCATCGGCTTGCCCCCCGGCGCAGTGGGCACCTGATGCGCGGCCGTCACCTCGCGCAGCATGCCGCGCCGCGCGGGAACCTCCTGATGGGGGAGCGTCACCATGACGCACCGCGCGGTGCGCTCGTGCGGTGCGAGGACCACGGAACCCACCGAGACCCGTCGGCCGATCCACTCGTCCTCCACGAAACCGGGCGAGTGGGGAATGTCGACGACCAGCTGCGGACGGAACCGCCGCAGGGCCACGTCGGTGGGGTCGCCGGTGCCGAGCGCCTCCACCGCGGAGCGGGAGACGAGATGCAGCGGCGCCTCGTCGTAGCTGCGGTCGCGCGGTTCGAGACGCACGTCGTGACCGACCAGTTTCGACAGGAGGTCGTCGACCTCGGGATCGTCGCCGCGGATCACCGTGCCGTCGGCCAGGGTGAGTTCGAGTGCCGCCGGATCGCGAGGATCGTCGTCGCTCAGCAGTCGCGCCGAGCAGGTCAGCAGCAGACCGTAGCGACGGAAACGCTTCGCACTCGCGATGTTTCCGGATTCTGCGTCGACCAGCGCCCACACATGATCGCCGCGCAGACCGTCCGCTTCGATCGCTGCGGTGTCGAGCCGTTCACCCCCGAACGACTTCACCGGATAACGCCACAACTGATCGATACGCACGACTTGCGAGCATACGGGGACCGGAGCGGCCGCGGGGCGGGCCCGACCGGCCGGGCCGGAAGACGTCCGGCTATGACGTGGACCACAGTGTGGTTAGGTGGCGGTCATGACGGAGAACACGACACGACGATGGGGCCTGACCGTCCCCCTCGACGGCATCCCTCTGCTCGACCAGCGACGCATCATCGAAGAGCTCCCCGACCTCGGGTACACGGACGTGTGGTCGTCCGAGGCCGGCGCCGCCGATGCGTTCACCCCGCTCACCCTCGCGAGCGTGTGGGCTCCCGGCCTGCGCCTGGGCACCGCGATCGTCCCTGTCTACACCCGAGGCCCCGCCACGCTGGCCATGTCGGCCGCGAGCCTCGCTGCCGCCGCGCCCGGCCGCTTCGTGCTCGGGGTGGGCACATCGTCCGACGTCATCGTCGAGAGGTGGAACGGCATTCCCTTCGAGGAACCGTTCAAGCGCGCCCGCGACACCCTCCGGTTCCTGCGTTCGGCGCTGGCAGGGGAGAAGGTCTCCGAGAAGTACGACACCTTCGCCGTCGACGGCTTCCGGGCCGGCGTCGTGCCCGACCCGGCGCCGCCGGTGCTGCTGGCGGCGCTGCGGCCGGGCATGTTGCGTCTCGCCGGACGTGAGGCCGACGGCGCCATCATCAACTGGCTGTCCGCCGACGACGTGCGCACCGTGGCGCCCTACGTCCACGAGGGCGGCGAGAACAAGGAGATCGTCGCGCGGATCTTCGTGCTCCCCGGCTTCGACACCGAGACGGCCCGCGCCATCGGCCGACGCATGATCGCCGCCTACATGAACGTCCCCGTCTACCGGGCCTTCCACGAATTCCTCGGCCGCTCGGACGATTTCGCCGGTATGTGGAAGGCGTGGGCGGAAGGTGACCGCAAGGCTGCCCTCGAAGCGATCCCGGACCACGTGGTGGATGCTCTCGTGATCCACGGCGAACCCGAGGCGTGCCGCGAGCACGTGGAACGGTACGTCGAGGCGGGGGTGACCACCCCCGCCATCGCCCTGGTGCCCTCGGGTGATCCCGCACCGATGATCCGGGCGCTCGCCCCACGCTGACGACCGGACGTCACGATTCGGTGTCGGCGGTTAACGACACCCGAAGGTGACGCGACAACTCCTGCAGATGCGCTGTGCAGGAGGCGACATGGCCGAGCCGATATCGAGTACGGACCGGAACATGTCCTGCAGGGCCACTGGGGTCACCGTGGTCGCCGACGACGGAGTGCCGTTGGCCGCCACGGTGACCGGCCCGCGGAATGCGGATCTGACCCTCGTGTGCCTGCACGGGCACTGCCAGGAAGCCGCGAGCTGGGATGCCGTCTGCGACGGCCTGGACGTGCAGGACGTCCGCATCGTCCGCTACGACCAGCGAGGACACGGTCGTTCCGGGTCGGGTGACGCAACCGGCTGCACGGTCTCCGGACTGTCGGACGATCTCGACGTGGTGCTCCGGACCCTCGCTCCGGACGGACCTGTGGTCCTGGCCGGATATTCGATGGGAGGCATGGTCGCACTGTCCTACGCCCGTCGTCACCCCGGCACCATCGGTGACCGCATCGTGGGCGTCGGCCTGATCGCCACCGCCGCATCGGGACTCGCGGACGGGGGTATCGGGCGCTTTCTGCGCCATCCCGCCGCGTCCATCGTGCACCGGGCGGTCTCGCGCGTACCTCGCGTGATGGAACTGTCGAAGCGCGCCGGTGGTCGCGTGTGCACGGTCGCCGCCCGCAGGCGCACGGAGGAGTCCTGGCTACGGGTGGTCGGGTCGTCGCTGTCGAACGAGACGTCGGTCGTCACCTGGTCGCGGTTGCTGGCCGACTTCGCGGTCCTCGACGAGTCCGCCGCTCTCGCCGTGCTCGCGAGAGTGCCGGTGGTGGTTGCGGCGGGCACGGGAGGACGTCTTCGTGCCCCTGGCGTTGTCGGAGGCGATGGCGGCC
>NZ_AJVB01000066.1:0-12938 GCF_000278445.1 Rhodococcus sp. R1101 | reverse complement strand
GGGGGCCAGGTCGCCCGGGGTATAGGTGACGCCTGCAATTCGTCCGCTGTAGCGGAAGGTGCCGTACTTGCGGGCCAGTTCCCAGGACACCGGGGAGCGACGGGCGATGCCGACGTTGATCCCGTTGTAGGGCACCAGCCAGGACAGCTGGATGAAGTCGTCGGACGTCGTCACGACCTCGTCGTCGATGCGGATCTCCACCGACCAGCGGGCTTTGCCGGGTGCGGTGACGGCGACGGTGATGCGGCTGCACCGCTCCGGCAGTCGTGCCGGTGGTGCCTCGATCATCCGGCTGAATGCGTTCTCCACGAAGTGCAGGTATCCATCCTCGATGTACAGGACGTAGCCACCCTCCTGGCCGCCGTGCGAGACGAGGACACCGCTGTCGGTCGGGTTGAAGGCCTCGAGATCCACCACGATCTCGAACGAGCGGCCGTCGATCAGGTGACCGGACCGGAAGCGTTCGAGAGTGGGGGTGCACGGCAACAGCGTCACCGGCCGGGTGAACCGCTGCTCCTGAGGCGGGCGTTGGAACCAGTGCAGTGGGGTGCCGTCCGCCATCGGTAGAACCTGATTCTCGCCCGCGGCCTGCTCCCAGGCCCGCACCAGCTCCGCCACCCGATCCGGATGCTCGGCGGCCAGGTCGCGACACTGGGTCGGATCGTCGGACAGTTCGAACAATTCCCACCGGTCGTCGCGGAACGGGGTCAGCGGGGTGCGGATCGAGACCGCTTCCCAGCCCTCTCGCAGGTAGGCCCGCTCGCCGAAGGACTCGTAGTACTGCTCGCGGTGATCGGAGGGGTGGTCGGCCGAACGCAGGGCCGGGACCAGGCTCACCCCGTCGAGGTCGCGACCGCGACGGCCGTGCCGTTCGACGGTGACCGGAAGTCCGATCAGGTCCATCAGGGTGGGAACCACGTCGGTCACGTGCGCGTACTGGTGCCGGATCCCGCCGCCCACCCCGTCCAGGCCGCGCGGCCAGGAGATCAGGAACGGCACCTGGTGGCCGCCGCGGAAAGTGCTGAACTTGTGCCGTCGGAACGGGGTGTTCGAGGTCGTCGCCCAGGCTGTCGGGACGGCGGGCCAGGAGGTGGGTCCTCCGATCTCGTCGATCCGCGCCAGCTCGACCGGGATCCGCTCGGCCACAGTGCGCTTGGTGGATCGGTCGAGGTTGCCGAGATGGTTGAACACGCCGATGTCGGTGCCGCCGTCGCCGGCTGCGCCGTTGTCGCTGAGGAACACGAAGACCGTGTTGTCCAGTTGGCCGAGCCGACTCAGGACTTCTCGGATCCGGCCGACGCTCTCGTCGATGGAGGTGACCATGGCGGCGTAGACCTCCATGTACCGAGCGGCCAGACGCTGCCCGTCCGGGCCGAGATCTGCCCAGGCGGGCACGTCGGGCCCGGTGGGATCGTCGAGTGGGGCCAGGTCGGCGGACCGGGGGATCAGGCCCAGTTCCTGCTGGCGGGCGAACCGGCGGTCCCGGATCGCTTCCCAGCCTTCCTCGTACGTTCCGCGGAAGGACTCGATGTGCGATGCCTTGGCGTGCAGCGGGGTGTGCACCGCGCCGTGCGCGTAGTACAGCAGGAACGGCTTGTCCGGGTCGGATGCGACACTGTCGCAGATCATTTCGGTCGCACGCCGGGTCAGGTCGTCGGTGAGGTAGTAGCCCTCGGGGTATTCGTCGACATGCAGTGGATTGTTGCCCTCGTACAGCTGGTGCGGATGGTGGAAGTTGGTCTGCGCTTCCAGGAACCCGTAGAACTGGTCGAATCCACGTTGAAGCGGCCAGGAATGCCGGTCCCCGGCCGCGTTGAGATCGCTTTCCTTGCACAAGTGCCACTTGCCGATCATCAACGTGCTGTATCCGTTGCCCCGCAACATCTCCGCGAGGGTCGGCTGGTCGGCCGGCAGCTCCCCCGCATAACCGGGGAACCCGGGGTCGGTGTTGCAGACGGCGCCGACACCGACGGCATGCGCGTTGCACCCGGTCAGCAGCGCGGCGCGGGTGGGCGAACACATCGAAGTGACGTGGAAGTCCGACATCCGGACGCCCTCGTCTGCGACGGCATCGAGGTGCGGGGTGGGGATCTCCGAGCCGAAGGGAGCGATGTCGGAGTATCCCATGTCGTCGACGATCATCACGACGACGTTCGGTGCATCGGCCGGCGCCTGCGTGCGCGGCGGCCACCACGGCTGGGAGGTCGACAGGCTCGACGTGATCCGGCCCGGAAACTCGGTGTTCTCTGCGGTCATCGGGTGCTTTCTCTGCGAGTGGCGGACTATGGAACACGCCCGAGTGGGGAAAGGTGAAGGCGTCTACTACTTCTCGAGGTACGCGCCGTCGAAGAACATGACCGTGTTCAGGGTCGGGACGACCCCCTTGACGGTCGGGTCGACGGCGACGAACTCCTCGACCGCGCCGTAGCTGACGATCGGCTGGTGCTCGTTCATGATCGTTTGGATCTCGCCCATGATCTGCTTCTGCTCGTCGACGCTGGAGGCAGCCTTGAGTTCGGCCACGGCCGCGTCGAACTCGGGGAGACCGAAGCCTGTCATGTTGGTCGAACCGCCGGTGCCCAGGAAGCTCGCCAGGGCCGCGTACGGCTGCGAATCCCGCAGTGCCATGCCGGCGGTGCCCACCTCGAAGTCGCCCTGGAAGCTCTGTGCGGTGACCTGGGCGACGGGCACGTTGCTGATCGTGACATCGAAGCCGACCGCGTCGAGCAGGGCCTTGAGGACGATGCCCTGCTCCGTGCCTTCGGGGGTCGAGGCCATGAGCATCTCGAGGCCGCCGTCCCAACCCGTCTCGGCCTTGACCTCCGCCACCAGCTTCTCGGCCTGCTCCGGGTCGTACGCGGGGCCTGCGGTGCCGTCGAACAGGGTGGACCGCTCACTGAGCAGGGAAGACCCGGGATCACCGGTGCCGCCGTTGATGCGCTTGTCGATCAATGCGGGATCGATCGCCGCGGCGATAGCCTTGCGTACCCGGACGTCGGTGGTGATGCCGGTGTACCCGCCGTTGCCGTTGTTGAGATTGAGGATCTTACCGGAGTTGGCAAGCTCCGAAAATCCCTCGGTGCCGTCCTGTTTGGCCTTCGCGATGATCGGTGCCTCGCGCAGGAACGCGACCTGCAGCTCACCGGTGGTCAGCGCATCGTAGGTGGCCTGGGCGCTGGGCACCATCACGAACCGCAGGGAGGTGCAGACCGGGCCGCCGTAGTAGTCGGGGTTCGGCTCGAGCAGCAGCTCTTCACCGGGGGCATTGCGCTTGACGGTATAGGCGCCGGCGCCCGCGCCGACCGGGTTCAGCGCGTACTGGTCCGCCGGCATCGACCGGTAGACGGCGGGATTGACCACCTCACCGGCGGGGCCGGCGAGGACGTAGGGGAAGGTGGTCCAGGGACCGTCGAGGGTGAACCGCACGGTGGTCGGGTCGACGACCTCGATGCCGGTGATCGAGGAGACGTCCTGGAGTGCGCTCGAGCGCAGGGCCGGGTCGCGGTGCAGCTCGACGCTGAACTTCACGGCCTCGGCGGTGACCGGGTCGCCGTTGCTGAACCGCACGTTCGGCCGCAGCGTGAGAGTCCACACCGTGTTGGTCTCGTCGGCCGTCATCGACTCCGCCATCTTCGGGGTGTAGTCGTTGGTGACCGGATCCCAGCGCATCAGCCGGTCGAACACCGCGGCGGACTGGGCGCCGCCGCGGGTTCCGAAGCCGCCCTGCCCGGGCGCGAACGTGGGGAGCATGAAGTACTCGCCCATCGAGATGGTGCCGCCGACCCGCTCAGCGGTGCACCGCTCACCGTTGTCGACGGGGGTGGCATCGCGCTCGGGGCCGGAGGCGGAGGTCGAGCCGCCGCCCGATCCGCAACCGGCGAGCAGCAGGGCCGCGGCGACGGCCGCAGTGGTGGTCTTGGTGATCGACTTCATCAGTTCTCCAACAGGGGGTGGTGGCAGGCGACATAGTGACCGGGCCGCACCTCGCGCAGTTCCGGTTCGACGACGGCGCACTGGTCGGTGGCCAAGGGGCAGCGGGTGCGAAAACGGCAGCCCGACGGGGGATCGAGTGGGGAGGGCAGTTCCGCGTCGACCTTGCGGACGGGCGTCATCGGCTCGTCGTCGAGCGTGGGGATCGACGACAACAACAGCTGGGTGTAGGGGTGCGCGGGCCGGTCGTAGAGATCGAGCGTCGGCGCGACCTCGCACAGTTTGCCCAGGTACATCACCGCGACCCGGTCGCTGATGTTGCGCACCACCGCGAGATCGTGGGAGATGAACAGCATGGTCAGGCCGTAGCGATCCTTCATGTCCTCGAGCAGGTTGAGGATCTGCGCCTGCACCGAGACATCGAGCGCGGAGACCGGTTCGTCGCACACGAGCAACTCCGGCTCGAGGATCAGGGCGCGCGCGATGGCGATGCGCTGGCACTGTCCTCCGGAGAACTCCGACGCGCGCCGGGTGCGGGCACCGGCAGGATCGAGACCGACCGCCTCGAGGATGTCGTCGACAACCTTGGTGACGTCGTCGGGCGACATCTCGCGGCGTTGGATCCGTAGGCCCTCGGCGACGATGTCGCCGACCTTGCGGCGGGGGTTCAGCGAAGAGATCGGGTCCTGGAACACCATCTGCATGTATCGGCGCTGCTCCTTGAGGGCGGCCCCGGTGAGCGTGCACAGGTCGATGCCCCGCAGCCGGACCGAACCGGAGGTCGGCGCCGGCAGCTGCAGCACGCCGCGTCCGAGACTGGACTTGCCGCAGCCGGATTCGCCGACCAGGCCGAGCGTCTCCCCGTGTACGAGGTCGAGGCTGATGCCGGAGACAGCCTGTACGACACCCTTCGCGGTGGGGTATTCGACGACCATACGGTCGAGGGTGACCACGGCGTCCTCGCGCAGGTGCGCCGTTCCGGTGCCGGCCATCAGTGCGCTCCGATCAGTTCGGTGTCGGACGAGCCGAGAGGAAAGTGGCACGCGGCGCGATGTTCGATCCGGTCGTCGTGATGCAGCAGCGGTTCCTCGGTGCGGCAGCGGTCCCGGACGTACCCGCAGCGCGGCGCGAACCGGCAGCCCGGGTCGAGGCGACGCAGGTCCGGCGGTCGTCCGTCGATGGCCTGCAGGCGGGTGTGCGGCGGCAGGTCGATGCGGGGGATGGAGGCGAGCAGTGCTTCGGTGTACGGGTGCCGTGCCCCTCCGCGCAGACCGGCTGTCGCAGAGGTCTCGATCAACCGACCGGCGTACATCACTGCGATCCGGTCGGTGTACCGGGAGACGACGCCGAGATCGTGGCTGACCAGGATCATCGCCATCTTCTGCTCCACCTGGATGGAGTGGAGCAGTTCGAGGATCTCGTATTGCACGGTCACGTCCAGAGCTGTTGTCGGCTCGTCGGCGATCAGCAGGGTGGGATCGCACGCCAGCGCGATCGCGATGCCGATTCGCTGGCGCATGCCGCCGGAGAGCTGATGGGGATACTCGTCGAGTCGGCCGGCCGCCGAGGGGATGCGGACCATGTCGAGCAGTTCGAGTGCCCTGGCCCGGGCCTGCTTCCGGCTGAGGCCCAGGTGGAATCGCAGTGGATCGGTGATCTGGCTGTTGATCGTGCGAACCGGGTTCAGGGAGGTCAGTGGGTCCTGGAAGATCATCGCGATCTCGGTGCCCCAGAAGTGCCGGGCCTGCGTGCGGTCGAGGCGGGTCACGTCCCGGCCGTCGAAGACGACCAGGCTGTCCGGGTGCACCGTTGCGGCGGACGGTGCGATGCCCATGATCGAGCGGACCAGCATCGACTTGCCCGATCCGGACTCGCCGACGATGCCGAGGCTCTGCCCGCGTTCGAGGGTCAGGTCGACGTCCGCGACGGCGACCAGAGTGCCTGCCGGCGTGTCGAGGGTGGTGCGCAGATTCGTGACGGATAGCAACGGTGCGGGGTCGGACATCGAGTTCTCCTCGTTGCTGAGGCGGAAGATCATTGCTCGGTGAGACGGACGTCCACGCCGCCGCCACATCAGTGTTAAGAAGCACTCTTAACCAAAGAGTGTGTTGAGTGTCACCGACGTAACGGGGGTTGTCAAGAAAACTCCCGCTCTGTTTAATGCACTGCATTGATGCGTCGTCGCGTCGACTTTTCCCGGAAGGGGCCCCTTACTTGCTTCGCTATATGCTGGGCAAACTCGCCCATGTCGCGGTCGTGGTGGCGCTGGTCTCCACGCTGACCTTCCTGATCCTCGAACTCACCCCGGGTGACCCTGCCGCCGCGGTCGTGGGACCCAGTGGCACCGCCGAGCAGTACGAGGCCGTGCGGGCCGAACTGGCCCTCGACGCACCCGTCACCGAGCGGTTTCTCGATTGGGCCGGGTCGGCACTGACCGGCGATCTGGGCACCTCACTACTGCCGCCACGCCAGGACGTCGTCGACATCGTCATGTCCAGACTGCCGGTGACCCTGGAACTGGCGCTGGTGGCGATCGTGCTGTCCCTGGCCATTGCCGTGCCGGTCGGGGTCTGGTCCGCCTACCGCGCAGGACGGGCGTTCGACCGGGTCTCCTCGGCGGCGTCCTTCGCGCTGATCTCGACGCCGAGTTTCCTCGCGGGACTGCTCCTGATCTATCTGTTCGTCTTCAACCACTCTCTGGCCCAGCAGATCATCGCCGGTGCGGGAATCCTCATCGGTGCGGTCATAGCACTCGGGCCCTTCCGTCGGCGCGGCGCCGGCGGCGAACTCGGGGCCCTCTGGGGCCGGGCGCTGGTGACCGGTATGGGAGCTGCCGTCGTGCTGTGCGCAATCGGGTACTTCCTGCCGGAGTTCCCGCGGCAGGGATTCTCCCGGCTCACCGACCCGGCGGGCCTGGCGGAGAACCTGCGAACGATCTTCCTGCCCGCCCTGACCCTCGCATTGACCGAAATCGCGATTTTCACCCGGGTGCTGCGCACCGACATGATCTCGACACTGCAGCAGGACTTCGTGCTCTCGGCCAAGGCCAAGGGCATGCCTGCCGGGCACGTTCTCGTGCGGGAAGCGTTGCGGCCGTCGGCGGTATCGCTCATCACCATCGCCGGCGTGAGCCTCGGCCGGCTCATCGGCGGCACCGTTGTCGTCGAGACCATCTTCAACCTCCCGGGCATGGGGACGATGATCGTAGAAGCCGTCCAGCTCAAGAACTTTCCCGTCGTCCAAGGCGGGGTGCTCGTCATCGCCCTCGTCTACGTGCTGATCAACGCGCTCGTGGACATCGGATACGCCGCCATCGACCCGAGGATCCGCCGTGCCTGACATCCTGACCTCCGAAACCGTCCCGACCGCCGGACCCGCGGCCCCCACCGTCGAAACCACGGTCCGCAAGACCCGCAGGTCCCCCCGGCTCGACCTGGGTACCGCACTGGCGCTGGCATGGCTGACGTTGGTGGCCGTCGCCGCCGTCATCGCAGACTGGCTACCACTGAGCGAGTCCCGCGACCCCGCGAAAGCTCTACTCACGCCGTCGATGCAGCCGCCGAACCTGCTGTCCGCCAATCCCCTCGGAACCGACCGCCAAGGCCTCGACCTCCTCGGTGGCCTGATGTACGGGGCGCGGGTCTCGCTGGTCGTCGGGATCGGTGGAGTGGTGTGCGGCGTGCTGGTCGGCGGGGCAATCGGGATCATCGCCGGTTACTTCCGCGGCCGCACGGACACCGTGGTCTCGGTGCTCAGCGACACGATGCTCGCGTTCCCGCCGCTGATTCTGCTGATGGCGCTGGTGACCATCCTCGAGCCGAACGTGCGCAACGTCGCGATCGCGCTCGGCATCATGGTCGTGCCCACCTACGTCCGACTGGTGCGAGCCAACACGATGAGCCAGCGTTCACGCGAGTTCGTCACGGCGGCAAGGTCTCTGGGTGCGAGCAATCGACGGATCATGGTCAAGGAGATCGCGCCGAACCTGGTGCTGCCGGTGCTCTCGTACAGCTTCATGGTGGTCGCCGTGCTGATCGTGGCCGAAGCCTCCCTCAGCTACCTGGGCTTGAGCATTCCGCGCCCGGAACCGACGTGGGGAAATATGATTGCCGCCGGTCAGAGCGAGTTCCAGGAGTATCCGTACCTGGTTCTGGTTCCCGGTGCCGCGCTCTTCCTGACGGTGTTCTCACTCAACAGGATCGGGGAAACCGCGCGAAGAATGTGGGACCCGACCGCCGGCAAGCTCTAGGGCGGCGCGGAGCTGGTCGTACAATTCGCGATAGTCGAGACACCGATTCAGCAGGGCGGGAGAATGATGTCGAATCGCGGCAGCGCCAAGGATGCCATGATCGAAGTCGCCGAACGGATGTTCGCCGAACGCGGTCTCGACGGAGTATCCATGCGCGACGTCGCGTCGGCGGCCGGTCAGAAGAACAATTCGGCCGTGCAGTACCACTTCGGCGGCCGGGACGGACTGATCCTCGAGGTCTTCCGTCGGCGCATGGCGGTGGTCAACGCCGCCCGCGAGGAGTTCCTCGCCACGATCGACGACGAGGGCCGAGGCCAGGACGTGCGCGCGCTCGTCGAGGCCGTGCTGGTGCCGTTGGCGAACTACATCGCCGAACGGGGCGTCGGCTCCTACTACGCGCAGTTCCTGGTCCGGGTGACGCCGTCTCTGGACTTCGACGCACCGGATCTGGCCGCGATTTCCGTCAGCAGCCGGGAAGTATCCCGGCGACTGATGGACGTCCTCGACCACCTGCCGCGTCGGGTGGCTGTGGCCCGGGTGGACCTGATGCTCAACATGGGGGTGTCGGCACTCGCGGTCTTCGAGCAACGCTGCGCGGACGACAACCCCGTCGCGCACGCAAGTTTCGCCGAGACCGTGCACCACGTAATCGACATGTCGGTGGCCGCGCTCGAAGCTCCCTGCTCACCCATGGATTCGGCCGACGACGCCGTGGCGATCTCCACGATCGAAGGAAGAAGTCGACAACTCTGAGCACGTTGTCGGAGGGGGAAATCGGAGGATGTTCCCTCGAGTTCGGCACGCGCGGGATGTGTTCGAACGCCGAGGGCGTCGAGTCGAGGCCGCACCTCGAATGGAAAGTCATCGTCCTTCGGGACCAGGACATCACCAGCCCGCCGCATTTTCGGTCTCGACCGTGACGACGTGGACCGGGTTGCGGTCGGTCAGGGCTTGCGGGAGGCGGCACCAGCTGGACGCCGCCCAACTGATGAAGCGCGCCGAACGCTACGGCTGGCGGCTGATGGACTGCGAAGGTGCAGACAGCGGCGAACCCAGCCAGCGCTTCGCGGCGGACATCCTCCTGGCGATGGCCGCTGAAGAACGGCGCAAGATCGGTACCCGTACTCGCGAGGCCCTGGACACCAAGCGGAAGCGGGGAGAGCCGGGACTAGTTAGCACCAGCGCGCAGCGCCGCATTCACATCCTATGCTCAGAAGGGCTCGGGGCGAAGGCGATAGCCGCACGCCTCACCGAAGAAGGCATCCCCACTGCCACCGGAGGCGATACGTGGCACTACTCGTCGGTGCGGCGTGTGCTGCGTCGCCTGGCTGAAGAGAAGGCGGTGGCCTGACATGGCACACGTGCAGAAGCGCACCACCAGCACCGGCCAGACCCGCTACGTAGTCAAATACCGGACGCCGGACGGCAAGCAACGCAGCAAGGGCGGCTTCACCACGAAGAAGGACGCCGAGACCTACGCCAACGAGGTGGACTACACCCAGCGGCGCGGCAGCGCTTGGGACCACCGCGCCGGAGCGATGACGTTCGGTGCTGCGGCGGAAGAGTGGTTGGCTTCCCGTCACGACCTGAAGCCGCGTACCCGCGCCGAGTACGAGAACCTGCTGCGCCCCAAAACGCGCGGCCCATCGCTACACGTGAGCTGTCCATCGCGGCTACATTCGCTGGCTACCCGCTGAACGCGATCACCCGGCAGCAGATCAGCGAGTGGGTGCAGCGCATGGTGGCCGCAGGCAAGAAGCCGTCCACCGTGAGGCACGCGTACTTCGTCGTAAGGATGGTGCTGGCGCAGGCCGTGGTGGACGGACGCCTCACTGAGAACCCAGCCGACTACGTGAAGCTCCCCAGCGAACACAGCACCAGCGGGGGAGTGCACGGCGTCGTGGACGACCCGGACCAGTTCCTCACAGCGGAGCATGTGCGGGCCGCTCACAGCGGCGACGCCCTGGCCGTACAACGTGCTGGTGCATGTGGTCGAGTGGGCTGGTCTGCGCGCGGCTGAGTTGGCGAGGTTGCAGGTGGGCAACGTAGACCTGCCCGCGCGGTCGCTGGACCCCAACGCGCCCCAAGCCGGGAACCCTGCGGGTGGGGCGGACCGTCATCACTGTTGACAGTCAACTGGTGTACGACACCCCCCCAAGACGCGGGGGAGCCGGCGACGAGTCCCTCTAACGCCCGTGACCGTGGACCTGCTACGCGATTACCTGGCACGACACCCCCGCCGCCAGGAACCCACTGCGCCGCTGTTCCCGGCTGGCACTTTGGTCGCGCAGAAGCCCACCGGCAAGAAGGCCACTGACGAGAAGGGTGACGGGTAGTCCCCAAGGCGGAAGACGCACTGGCCGCGCTCACTGTGGACGAAGCCGAAGCGCGGCTGACGCTGGACTGGCACGCTCTGCTCCGGCACCAGACGTCCTACAAAGCGGTGTACCGCCGCTGGAGATCGCTCGGTTCATGGGGCACGCCAAGGTCATCACCGCACTCAGCGTGTACGCGCATCTATTCACCGATGATCACGCCGATGCGATGGCCGCGCTGGGCCAGCCCGTCGCGGATGGCGCAACGTGGTGCGTTTGCGTGGTTAGGCGGAGGCTTCCACCTGATACCCATTTCGCTGGTAACGGACAAGCCAGCCGTTTGCTGTTATCTCGATGGTGCGTCGGCGCTGGTCGTCCTCATCGATTGCGCTGATAACAAGGTTTGCCTCTTCCAGAGCTTTGACATGAGGGCGCATCGCTTGATTACTGGCGAAGCCGAAATGTTCGTATTCGCTCGGGCTGCACCTTCCACCAAATACGGCTAATTCATCGAATAACTGCCACTGCCTTGGAGTGACGGATGTGTCCCGCGCGTATTCATCGGCTTGCTCAGTTAGCCACACTTCGAGCAGTTGGCGTCGAGTCTTTGAATCACTTCCGCGTGCGTTTTTATCGTACCAGCGGGTAAATTGTTCGGCATGTTTGAGTGCAATTCGCAAATTGTTATTCATGATCGAGTACAGATACTCGAATCCTTCAGGTTCCACTGGAGCCTCGGCGTCATTGCGCAGTCGATACTGATCTATACGCCGCTCGATTACAACTGGAGTGTCTTCCATTCGAAGAGGTTCAAGGCGGATAGGGTCCGCAATTCTTCCGGTAAGCCGCTGGGAGCCGACGACACTTCGTACAATTCCGTTAGATCCGCATAGCACCCAGCGAATTCCTGGAATTGCTAGCGTGCTGTCGCGC
The DNA here is from genome assembly GCF_000278445.1 of Rhodococcus sp. R1101. Taxonomy (NCBI): domain Bacteria; kingdom Bacillati; phylum Actinomycetota; class Actinomycetes; order Mycobacteriales; family Nocardiaceae; genus Rhodococcus; species Rhodococcus sp. R1101. The sequence continues at coordinate 1,511 of NZ_AJVB01000066.1, read as the reverse complement.
ATCTCCTCGAGCCTGCGCCGCGCATCTTTGGAAGTGGAAAGTAATTCCATATTGTCGAGGGTTCCGATCAACGCACCGGCAGACTTGTTCGGAAATATGGCCCGAAGTGAAGCGTGAACAAGTTCTTGAAAGCCAGAATTCGCAAATCCCGCAGATGTGTTTATTGAGCGGCCGTAGGCGCCGCCGCCTCCGATTCCAAGAATGGATGCGTTCCCACCGCCCGACTTAATTACCGGCGACTCCATCCATGAGCGCAATTCTGACAACTTTGGCACGGCATAACCGAGAGAAGATAGAAAATCTTCATTCGCCAATAGTGTTCTTGCGATGGAGTAATAAATTTTGGAATCCAACTCAGACGTGTCGGCCGTAAGCTGGAATACTTCGTCAAGTGGAATTACTATTGGCTTGCGAGCCGCCTGCCGAGCTTGCATGTCGCGAAAGGCGGCAACTGCAACAAGGCTAGTTTTCCCCACGCCGTTTGCGCCTTCAACCGAGGCGTGCGTGTCATATGACGCCCAGTGGTCCTGTAGTTCTTCGACTTCCGCATCGCGGCCCACCAGTAGCATCGAGCCCTCGGCGTTCCCTGGGAGTGGGGGCGTTGCATAGAGATTGTCGCTGAACCCCAGTCGTTCCCAGACGCTCACAGTCGCTCCGTTCGATGGTGTTTTGACCTTCGCCGGATCATCTCACGGGCGCAGCGGATGGTGTGACCGCGCCAGAGGTACCACGGAGGTACCGGCTCACTCGTGAACGACGAAGGCCCTGTCTGCGCGATGCGCCTACCAGGGCCTTCAGGGGAGCCGATGACGGGAATCGAACCCGCGTATTCAGCTTGGGAAGCTGATGTTCTACCATTGAACTACATCGGCACGCTGGGCGTTCGCCGATTTTCATCGACTCCCGCCCAAAGCTTCGGAGCACACTGTAGCAGACCCGCAGGGCCTGTGGACGAGCGACCGTCCCGTCCGGATCCGCCGCCCGGTGCCGGCAAGAAGTACTCGATAGTTTTCCTGTGGCACTTGCAATGTCGTGCCAAAACATGGCGTCGCGTCCCCTTCACCTGCCGTCATGTGAACGTGCTCGTGGTCGGAGCGGGTTAGGGCGTGAAGGTCGAACGCTGCGAAGATGGACTCATGACGACTGGACGGCTCTACGGTGGACGCGCAGGTGAGGAACGGCAGGCCGATCGACGAGCCCAGCTCGTCGAGGCCGGCCTCGACCTCCTCGGCGCCGCCGAGGGCGAGCCCACGTTGTCCGTCCGCGGCGTCTGCAAGCGCGCCGGCCTGGCGTCGCGTTACTTCTACGAGAGCTTCACCGACCGCGACGAGCTGACCGAAGCCGTCTACGACCACGTGGTCCAGCGCATTGCCGAGAGCACGATGGCCGCGGTGACGGCCGCACCGACCGGCGACGACCGCGTCATCGTCCGCGCAGGTGTCGAGAACATCGTCCACGAGATCGAGGAGGACCCCCGGCTCGGCCGCATCATGTTCTCCGTCAGCCAGGCC
>NZ_AJVB01000065.1:0-13089 GCF_000278445.1 Rhodococcus sp. R1101 | reverse complement strand
CCAGCGAGGGGACCCCCGCGCGGGCTTCGCCGAGGAGGCGTTCGAGTTGCATCAACTCGGAGTTCCGGCCGATCAGCACAGTGTTGCCCGTCACACGTCCACGGTAGTCGGCGCGGGACGGTCGGAACTGCGGACCGGTGAGACGGTGCCGGCCGGACGGGGGACGAACCAGGTGACAAGACCGCCGGCGAGCGCGATCCCCGCGAAGATGTAGAAGTTCACGTTGTTCGCGAAGCCCGCACCGATCAGCAGTCCGCCGATGACCGGGCCGACGATGCCGCCGAGGCGGCCGAAACCGGCGCACCATGCCACGCCGGCGGCGCGGGCCGGGGTGTCGTAGTAGTTGGACACGAACCCGTAGATGAGCACCTGGGTGCCGATCGTGCCCGTACCGGCGATCGCGACGGCGGTGAGCAGCACCGGCAGCGGGAAGCCGAGGGTCAGCAGTACCAGCGCCACGGCCGCGAGGAAGAAGGTGGTGACGATGACGGACTGCGGTCCCCGGCCGTCGGCGACCTTCGAGGCGAGCAGGCCACCGAGGATGGCGCCGCCGTTGAGGACGAGCAGGAAGGCGAGCGATCCGTTGGCGTTGTAACCGGCGTCGGCCATGATCTTGGGCAGCCACGTGTTGAGCCCGTAGGTGAGCAGCAGGCCGGCGAAGCTCATCATGCCGAGCAGGCCCGTACCGAGCGCGTACTTGCGGGTGGCGAGTGCTGCGAACCCGATCTTCTCGGTGGGGGCGACAGGTGCCGCGGACGGCAATGGTAAACCGAACTTCGCGCACACCTGCTGTGCCTCGTCGGATCGTCCCCGCGACTGCAGCCAGGCGGGCGACTCGGGAAGCTTGATGAGCGCCAGCGGAAGCAGAATGACGAGGGGCAGCGCGCCGATGAGGAACAGCCCGCGCCAGCCGATGGCGTCGCGCAGCAGGATGGCGAGCAGCGAGGCCAGGACACCACCGGCGGGGACACCGCTGTAGACGATGGCGTTGAAGAGGTTGCGCTTGCCGGGCGGAGCGAACTCGGCGACCACGGCGCCGGCGGTGGCGACCAGGCCTCCGACCCCGATGCCGGTGAAGAAGCGGAGCGCACCGAACATCGGGATGCTCGTGGCGAAGGCGGCGGCGCCCATGCCGATCGAGAACCAGACGATGTTGATCAGCATCATCTTCCGCCGACCGACACGGTCGCCGAAGGCTCCCGTCGTCAGTGCGCCGACCATGACGCCGATGAGGGCATAGGAGCCGAGTGCACCGCCCTGCTGGGCGGAGATCTCGCCGAGCTGAGTGGGGTCGGCCATCAGCGTGGGGAGGACGGTGCCGTACACGACGAGGTCGTAGCCGTCGAAGATGATCGCGAGGGTCGCGAGCGCGACGATCCAGATGACGCTGCGCCGATGTTGTGGACTGGCCCAGGTCTGCGTGGCATGGATCATGGGTTACTCCGGTCTGTAAGGGGAGTCACAAGCTGATTCGGGGAGAAAAGTGGCCTCACCGGAGGGATCGGCGCCTCCGGTGAGGCCGAGCGAGGGGGCGGTCAGCCCAGATCGCCGCCGGCGACGGGAAGAACCGTGCCGGTGATGTAGGAGGCCTCCTCGGAGGCCAGGAAACAGATCGCGGCGGCCTGCTCCTCGAGCGTGCCGTACCGCTTGAGCAGGGAGGAGTCGACGGTCTGGTCCACGATCTGCTGGTACCAGCCCTTCTCCTGCTCCGACTGCGGGGACGGACCGCGAGCGATCCGTCGTTCCGGCGCGACGGTGCCGCCGGGCGCGGTCGCCACCACGCGAACGCCGTAGGGCGCCAACTCGAGAGCGAGCGACGCGGTGATCGCGTTGACCCCACCCTTCGCCGCCGAATAGGGGACGCGGTTGATGCCGCGGGTCGCCACCGACGAGACGTTCACGATCGTCCCGGCGTGTCGCTCGATCAGGTGCGGCGCGACCGCGCGGCACGTCCACAGAGTGGGGAACAGCGAACGCCGGATCTCCTTCTCGATCTCCTCCGGCGCGTAGTACTCGTACGGCTTCGCCCAGATCGTTCCGCCGACGACGTTGATGAGCACGTCGATGCGGCCGGTGGTCTGGATCGCGTACGAGATCGCTTCCTCGGCGCCTTCGAAGGTTTCCAGATCCGCCGTCACCGAGTGGGCCTTGCCGCCGGACTCACGGAGTTGCTCGGCCACCTCGTGCACGAGTTCCGCGCGGTCGACGAGCACGACCTCACCGCCCTCGGCGGCGATGCGTGTCGCGACCTCGAGGCCGATGCCCTGCGCGGCGCCCGTGATCGTCAGGCACCGGCCGTCGAACCGGCCGGGAAAGATCTTCGTGTCGGTCATGAGGAGGCACCGGCCGTGGCACCGCTGGCGATCGCCCGGCGCATCGTCTCCTTGGCGTGCTGGGAATGGACGACGATCAGATCGCGTGCGGCGGCCTTGTCGCCCTTCTCGAACGCCTCGACGATCTTCATGTGCTCGTCGACGATGTGCTCCTCCACCCACTGCGCGTCGCGCAGGACCTGCTTCATCAGCCGGGTCACCTCGAGCTTGTCGTAGGCCTCGAGCAGGACCGGGTTGGTGCAGCAGCGGAAGAGGAACTCGTGGAAGGCCGCGTTGGTGTCGGTGAACGCCGCGGCGTCGGTGAAGTGATCACCCTCGACCGAAGCGCCGGACGCCTCGGCGAGGATCCGGAACTCGACGAGCTGCTCGGGGGTGAGCCGGCCGATCGTCAGTTCGACGACGCCGAGTTCGAGAGCCATGCGGGCATCGAACTGCTCGTCCGATTCGGCGACGGGAGGGTGCTCCTCGCCGATCTCGTAGTTGCCGGGCTCGGGGTTCTCGAGCACCACCGGACGGCCGGTCTCGGCGGCAGCCTTCTCGGCAGCGGCCTTCTCCGCGTCCGTCGCCACCGGGGCGGTCGCCCCGCCCGGGGTCGCGGACGTGTTGAACTTCTCGAAGTAGAAGTTCGTCGGATTGATGCCGTTGTCCGACAGGTGGTTACGCACTGCCTCCACCATCGGCGGCGGACCGCACAGGTAGATGTCGACATCCCCGTCGTTGAGGTGCGACGGCTCGAACAGGCCCGTCACGTATCCCTTGTTGGGAGCGGACGACGACTCGTCGGCCACGCAGTAGTCGAACGTGAAGTTCGGAAGCTTCTTCGTGTACTCCTCGAGCTTGTCGAGTTCGACGAGGTCGTGATCGAAGGTGACGCCGTAGATCAGGTGCACCGGGTGGTCGGAGCCGTCGGTCTCGATCTTCGACAGGATCGACAGCAGCGGCGCCAGGCCGGTGCCGCCGGCGAGCAGCAGCGACGGGCGCTTGCGCTCGCGCAGGAAGAAACTGCCGAACGGGCCGGTGAGCTCGAGGGTGTCGCCGACCTGCGCCCGGTCGCGCAGATACTCGGACATCAGACCGCCCTCGGTGATCTTCACCAGGAACGCGAGCGAATTCTCGTTCGGACCGGTGCTGAACGAGTACGAGCGGGTCGCGGGCTTGCCGGTGCCGTCGTCGCTGCCGGGCACGCCGATGTTGACATACTGCCCGGGCAGGAACACCAGGTCGTCGCGGTTGTCGATCTCGACGGTGAACCCGACAACGCTCTCGGAGAAGCGGCGCAGGTCCGTGATGGTCGCGGTGTACGACGCGGCCGCGGTCTTCGCGACATCGGAGGTGCTCGCGATCTGCACCACGAGATCGGATTCCGGCATCATCTGGCACGGCAGGCAGTAGCCCTGCTCGGCCTCTTCGTCGGTGAGGGCGTCCTCGATGTAGTCGCCACCGTCGTAGCTGCCCGACTCGCAGAAGGCCTTGCATGTTCCGCACGCGCCGTCACGGCAGTCGAGCGGAATATTGATGCGGGCCTTGTACGAGGCGTCGGCAACGGTCTCGTTGGGGTTGACCTTGATGAAGCGGGTGACCCCGTCCTCGAAGCTCAATGCCACCTGATACGCCATGGCACGTGCCTCCTTTCGTGATGGGGTCGGACTAGACGACGTAGACGTCGACGATGTGGTGGATGTAATCGTTCTTGAGGACGATCTTCTTCTTCCTGATCACCGGCTGTGCGCCCGAGACGTCGAGGGTGAGGAAGGTGGTCCCGAAGTAGGTGTCGGTGGTGTTGTAGCGGAAGTACAACGAGAACCAGTTGTGCCGCAGGTCGATCTCGGTGCCACGACGCTCGAGGATCTCGACGTTGGTGATGTTGTGTCCCGTACGGGGTTCGGGCAACGAGGTCGCCGACGAGCGGTCGGTGCGGATGCGGAACACCCGGTCCTCGAGGCCACCGCGATTCGGGTAGTAGATCAGCGAGATTTCGGTCTGCGGGTTCTCGGTGAGAGCGCCGGCGTCGTCCCAGGCCGGCATCCAGTACTCGGCGTCGGGGTGGTAGCACTCGAGCCACTTCTCGAACTCGCGGTCGTCGAGCAGCCGGGCCTCGCGGTAGAGGAACTGTTCGATGTCGGTCTGCGTGAATTCTCGTACAGCAGTCATGATCTGGAGTCCTCTCAGAGCGCGGAGGGGTCGGCGGCGGAGCTCTCGGATGCGATGGCGTCGCGCATCACTTCGAGCCAGTAGCCGTGCTGGATCGGGTACAGGCCTTCGTCCTCGGTCTTGACACCGCTCGACAGCACCTTCGTCATCCCGAGATCCTTCGCGACCTCGTCGGGTCCGTTGAGGACGTGGGTCGCGCCGCGACTCATGTCGTTCCAGGGCGCGGCCGTCGCGAGGTAGGTCTTCTGACAGGAGCGGAACTCCTCGAGATCGTCCGGGGTGGCCATGCCGGTCGCGTTGAAGAAGTCCTCGTACTGACGGATCCGGTTGGCGCGGGACTCGGGGCTCTCGCCCTTCGGTGCGATGCAGTAGATCGTCACCTCGGTCTTGTCCACGGAGATCGGGCGGAAATGCCGGATCTGCGAGGAGAACTGATCCATGATGTACACGTTCGGGTACAGGCACAGGTTGCGCGACGCACCGACCATGAACTCGGCCTTCTTCTCGCCGAACTCCTTCGCCAGCTCCTCCCTGCGCGGGTACAGCGGGCGATCCTCGGGGTTGCCCCACCACATCCACAGCAGCAGGTGGCCGTGATCGAACGAGTAGTAACCGCCACCCTGCTTGCCCCACGTGCCGGCGTCCATCGCCTTGGTCTCGTTGGTGGACTCACCGGCGGTGCGGCGCGCGGTGGTCGCGGCGTAGTTCCAGTGGGTGGCCGAGACGTGGTAGCCGTCGGCGCCGTTCTCCGCCTGCAGCTTCCAATTGCCGTCGTAGGTGTAGGTGGACGAACCGCGCAGCACCTCGAGGCCCTCGGGCGACTGGTCGACCAGCATGTCGATCATCTTCGTGGTGTCGCCGAGGTGATCCTCGAGCGACTTGACGTCGGGATTGAGGCTGCCGAACAGGAAACCGCGGTAGCTCTCGAAACGAGCGACCTTCCGCAGGTCGTGGCTGCCGTCGGTGTTGAACTGCTCGGGGTAGCCGGCGTCGCGGGGATCCTTGACCTTCAGCAGCTTGCCGTTGTTACGGAACGTCCAGCCGTGGAAGGGGCAGGTGAAGGTGGTGCGGTTGTCGGTCTTGCGACGGCACAGCATCGCGCCACGGTGGCTGCACGCGTTGATCAGGCAGTGCAGCTCGCCTTCCTTGTCGCGGCTGATGACGACCGGCTGCCGCCCGATATTCGTCGTGAAGTAGTCGCCGACGTCGGGGATCTGGCTCTCGTGCGCGAGGTACACCCAGTTGCCCTCGAAGATGTACTTCATCTCGAGTTCGAAGATCTCTTCGTCGGTGAAGACGTCACGGCGGATCTGGTACCGCCCGGTGGTCGGGTCCTCGATCAGAGCGCCGTCCAGTCGAGCGCGCACGTGTTCCACGGTGTCGGTCATGAGATCCTCCAGGTATCGGCTTCGTGCCGGGACGGACGGGCTGGGTCCGACGCGGCCGACGCGGGCGGAACGTGCGGCGGACGAGTGTGTCGTCCGGTCCTGCCCGGCCGCGGTGTCAGGCAATACATCCACGATGACAGCCTGTGTCCACAGTCACACCGGGTAAATGCCTAGGGATACCTAGGACCCCTGGGAACCGGGTCGGAAGACCCTCGACAAGCGAACGCCGCCCGTGACAACACGGGCGGCGCTGCCGAATTCCTGATTCAGCCGGCGGTACACAACTGCCGGTTCAGCCGGCGGTACACAACTGCCGGCTCAGCCGGCGGCAGTGAATCGTTCCCGTCGGATACGCCGCGGCGACATGCGGCGCCGTTTGAACGACTTGACCGATGCTTCCACGAATGCGTCGGATCCGCAGATGTAACCGGTGAACTCCTTCGCGGACGAGACGTCCTCCACGAACGCGTCGGTGACGTAGCCCTCCCGGTCGCCGCCGGTCTCCCGGCTCACGCAGGTGACGTACCGGAAGCCTGGATGGCGTGCCTCGAGTTCGCGGAAGAAGTCGGCGTCGTACACATCGGTGCAGGTGCGGACCCCGTGGTAGAGCAGGACCTCCCGATCGGGATTCAGGACGAGTGCATGCCGGACGATGCCCTTGAGCGGGGCGAGGCCGGTACCGCCGCCGAGGAGCGCCATCGGTCCGGCACTCTCGGCATCGAACGTGAAGTCGCCGTAGGGACCAGTGATCTCCACGCGTTCACCCACCTCGATGCTTCCGAAGATCCAATCGCTCGCGATCCCACCCGGCTGCCGCCGGACGTGCAGTTCGAGCAGTTTCGGCTCCGAGGGTGGGTTGGCCAGGGAGTACCGGCGCCGAACGGAGGTCCCGGGCACCGTGAGCTCGACGTACTGCCCGGCCGAGAATTCGAGCGGCTCGTCGGCGGTGAGCAGGACCCTGCGGGTCTCGGCGGCGATGTCCCGGACCTCGATGACGGTCGCCGCGAGGTCGCGCAGCGTGTGCGTGCCGGTCGTGTCCTGCCTGGCAGGGGTGTCCAGGACGGCGTCGCTGCACGGTGTGGTCTGACACGCCAGTGCGTAACCGGCGGCACGCTCGTCGGGTGTGAGCGTCTGCTCGGGTGAGTTCCGATGATCCACCTCGCCGCTGTGAATCCTGATCTTGCAGGTACCGCACGTGCCCTGATTGCACGAGTTGGGCATCCACTGCCCGCTGCGCAGGAACGCATCGAGCACCGTCTGGCCGGGTTCGCACGGCACTGTGCGGGTGCCGGCGGTCAGTGTGTACGTCACGGTCAGATCTCCCATCGGGCGTGCAGAGCCTTCGGTCCACGGAAGCCCCAGCCCCAGAACTCGACGTCCTCGGAGGTATCGCGTTCGAGATTGGGAATCGTCTCGAGCAGCTCTTCCAGACCGATGCGGCTGACGTTGTTCGCGAAGTAGATGCCCGCACAGGCATGCTTGCCGGCACCGAAGGCGAGATGCGGAAGCGGCGGACGCGTCATGTCGTATCGGCTCGGTGCATCGAAGATGTCGATATCGTGGTTCGCCGATCCGTACGACAGCATCACCACCGAACCCTCGGCGATCTCGATTCCCGAGACGATGCTGTCCCGCTTGGCGATACGCGCCGTTCCCGACCAGATCGGTGCAGTCCAGCGCATCCCTTCGGAGATCGCACGGGGGATCAGCGACGGTTCGTCGACGACCGCTTCGAACTGCTCCGGGCGGGTGAACAGACCCGCCAGCGTCGAACTCATCGCGTGACCCGGCTCCTGCATCGCTCCCAGCAGGAAGACGTACAGCGTGGGGTAGATGTAGTCGCGGTCGCGTGTCTTCCCCTCGGGCATGCCGTCGTGCAACCAGTGCGAGATGGCGCTGTCGTCGGGGTGCTCGATCCAATGGTCGATGAGCGGATCGACGACCGATCGGATCTCCTCCTTGGCCCGGTCGCCTTCGTCGAAACGCTCCTGGCCGGTGAAGTTTCCGTTCTCGTCCACCGCCGCGTTGGTGAACGAATCCGACAACTTGTGGAACCACTCGCGCAGCGTGTCCGAGGAGACGTCCTTCAGCCCGAGCAGGTCGCCGAGGGCGCGCACGCTCACCGGCTCGCAGTACTGGGCGACGAGATCCGCCGTGCCGTCGGCTTCGAACGCCTCGACGTAGCGTTGCGCGATGGGACGGACGAGATCCTCGACCCACCGGTCCACTTCGGCGGGCTGGAGTGCAGGTTCGACCATGGATCGCAGGTCCCGGTGGATGTCGCCGTTGACGCCGATGATCGCGGGATGGCCGAAGGTGCGCCCACCCGCCGGCGTGATGATGCCGTCGAAGTCGTCGCCGGTCGCGACCTCACGGCAGGCCTCCATCGTGGAGGCGACGTAGGCGCCGAGAACAGGGACGAAGGCCACCGGCGCCTCGGCGCGAAGACGCTCGTAGACGGGATACGGGTTGCGCTCGAGCTGTTCCATCGTGACCTCGTCGAGCCACGAGAGGGTGCTGGTCATTCGATCTCCTACGCGGTGGGAACTGCGGTCCCCGGGAAGGGACCCTCGATGTGTGTGGCGTGGACCATATGGCGCAACCGGACCGAAGGTCGATGCACATTGCGCGGCTTCCGGACGGATCGCGCGACTATGTGATCCAGGTCTCCGCAGTGGTTAGTCTCGAAAGCGTGAGTGTGCCCGAGATCGAGGATTGGGACGAGGCTTCCCGTGCGGTGGCGGATGTCTACTTCCCGCACCGCCTCACAGGCCTGGGGACGACGGATCGGCCCGGACTCGAACTCGTGTCGGCCGATCTCGGTGGTGTGACCATCGGCCGGATGAGCTGGGGAGCGGACGTCGCGATCGAATGCGACTATCCCGGTGCCTACGAGGTGAACATCCCCTTGAGTGGACGTCTGGAATCGCGGGGCCGGTCGGGAGTCGTCGTCTCCGAACCGGGCTCCGCGACGGTCTTCCGCGCCGACACTCCCTCGCTCATCACCCGCTGGGATGCGGAATGTTCCGTCCTGGGAATCAAATTCGACCGCGAGCACCTCGAACGCGAAGCGGACCGGATCCTCGGTGGCCCGTTACGGTCACGACTCGAGCTGCCCGATCGGATCGACTTGAAGGGTTCCGCGCAGGAATGGCACGGGCTGGTGGCATCACTGAGCGACCAGCTCACCGGCGCCACGCACGTCTTGACGAACCCTCTGGTGTCGGCTCAGCTCGCGGGAGCGGTCACCACCGCCTTCGTCCTGGCGGTCGCGCCGACCGACGGGCTGTCACCGGCACCGCGTCCGGGGATGGTGCGCCGGGTGTTGAACGCTCTGCGGGAGGATCCGGGCCGTGCCTGGACGGCGGCCGACATGGCGGAGATCGCCGGAACGAGTGTGCGGCGGCTCCAGGAGGCGTTCTCCGAGTACGTGGGAAGCAGCCCGTCCGCATGCCTGCTCGACATCAGATTGGATCGGGCGCACGCAGACCTCGCGGCAGGGGGAATCACGGTGGCGGACGTAGCGTTCCGATGGGGCTTCGGCCACCCGGGGCGCTTCGCTGCGGCCTTCCGGAAGCGGTACGGTGTCGCTCCCGCCGAAGTCCTGCGTGGCTGAGCAGCGGGGAGAGCGAACGTACGCGAGCGGGCGACGACTTCGTTGTCGTCACCCGCTCGGTGCCCTCTCGGACGGTTCAGCCGAACCAGAGGATCGGCATAGGCCGATCGAACGACAGCTCGGGGAAGTCGTCGTCCGCGACCGGCGTCCGCAGCCGTCGCTCGACATAGTCCAGACCGTTGCCGCGCATGTACTCGATGCACGACACCGTGTACCCGATGGGATCCGTGTGCGTAGTGACGATGGGGCGGAACAGATTCGGGAAACCGTTCACTGTCACGGTACGCCGGTTGATCGTGCTGTCCTCGCGGCCCCGAACCGCGAGATCGCCGTGTCCGTCGATGACGAACTTCGCTCTGGTGACGACGGTGTCGCCGATGAGGATCTCCCATCTGTGGTCGATGTCGTCGTAGCGGACGAGACTCGCGGTGCCGATCTCGTGGATCGACAACCGCAGTTCGTCGCGTAAGCGGGCTGCCACCCGTTGAGAGGCGAAGGAGCGTCCGAGGATCACGGCATCGAATTCCGGTACAGGGCGATGGGATACGGAGTTCGAAGCAGTCGTGGTCATCTCGGACGCTCCTTCGCGGGGTGGATGGTGGTGGGACCGCGCGCGGGCGGGCAGGGGGAACGGAGATCATCCGCCCGCGCGCGGAGTGCGGGTTTCTACTTGTAGTACGCGCTGACGTCGGCATTGCCGATCAGGTCGGGCACGGTCCAGCCGTCGAGGTCGTACTCGCTCATGAACTGCTCCGCGAAGCCCTTCATGGAGGCGACGTCGCCGCGGCTCTCGGCGGCGAACAGCAGTTCGGCCTTGACGTTCTCGTGGTTGCCGGCGTAGTTCCGCTCGTACAGTTCGTGGCGGCCACCGAACTCGGAGCCGATCGAATCCCACAGTGCCTTCATGACCTTCACGCGGTCGACCGCCTGGATTCCGTCGGAGCCGCGGACGTACTTGTCGAGGTACGGACGCACGTCGGGGTTCTTGAAGTCGGCGGCGGACGAGGGCAGGTAGATCAGGCCCGAGGCGACATCCTGCTCGATGATCTCCTTGATGCGCGGGTAGCCCTGCATCGCGAACATGCGATAGGTGAGGCCGTATTCGAGCTTGGGGATGACGGTGCCGTCGATCCACGGCTCCGGGTTGTTGACCATGGAGTCGGTGAGCGACCAGAACAGGTTGCGCCAGCCGATCACCTCACCGACACGGGTCTGCACGCCGCGGAATCCGCCGGCGCCGGTGGCGTCGAGGGCCTTCATGAGCAGACCGGCGATGAAGTCGAGCTTGACGGCAAGTCGCGTGCAGCCCTGCAGCGTGAAGCGCTGGAGGAAGCCGGAGCCACCGAGGAAGTTGTTGATCTTCTCGACGTCTCCGTACATGAAGACGTTCTCCCAGGGCACGAGCACCTTGTCGAAGATGAAGATCGCGTCGTTCTCGTCCATCCGCGACGACAGCGGGTAGTCGAACGGCGAACCGACGACGTTCGCATTCTGCGAGTAGGAGGCGCGCGAGATGAGCTTGATGCCGGGTGCGTCCATCGGCACCGTGCAGATCAGTGCGAATTCCTTCTTCTTGATCGGCAGGCCGTAGTGGGCGATGAAGTTGTAGTTCGTGATGGCCGAGCCGGTCGCGACGACCTTGGCGCCGGAGACGATGAGGCCGGCATCGGTCTCCTTCTCGACCTTCATGAATACGTCGCCGACCTGGTCCGGCGGCAGCTGACGGTCGACCGGCGGGTTGATGATCGCGTGGTTCCAGTACAGGACCTTCTCCTGCGACTCGCGGTACCAGCGCTTCGCGTTGTCCTGGAAGGGCGAGTAGAACTCGTCGTTCGCGCCGAGCGTGCCGAGGAAGGACGCCTTGTAGTCGGGGCTGCGGCCCATCCAGCCGTAGGTCAGCCGCGCCCAGGTGGCGATGGCGTCGCGGTCGGCCCGCAGGTCGTCGGCGGACTTCGGGGTCCGGAAGAACGGCATGGTCACGCCGCCGTTGCCGGTGTCGGTCGGGGTGGTGAGGGTGTTGACGTGCTCGCCGGTGTGCAGGGCGTCGTAGAGACGTGCGGTCATCCGGATCGAGTTGCGGAAGGCCGGATGGTTGGTGAAGTCCTTGACACGCTCACCGTGCAGGTAGATCTCGCGACCGTCGTCGATCGAAGCGATGTACTCGTCGCCGGTCATGGGACGGGAGGCGAAGTTCGTCTGCTGGTTGGCCGGGGAGTCCGCGGCGACGTTCACCTTGGAACGGTCGAGGGTTTCCGAGGGCCGGGGTTCGGTGGTGGTCATGGGATTTCTCCTTGTCCGGGGGGAGTGGAAGACGTTCAGGCGCGGGCTGCGGCGAGGTGGAACGGCACGAAGCGGGTCTGGGAGTCGAACCATCCGCTGTGCGGGTCGTCCAGCGAGCCGTTCCACGCGGTGGAGGCGCTCGGGGCGCCGAGTTCGTGGAAGGTGCTGCGGTAGAAGAGAAGCGGGTCGGCGGTCTCGTCGAAGGTCGCGTCGACGATCTCGCCGATGTAGATGACGTGGTCGCCACCGTCGTACTCCCGCCACGGAGTGCACGACAGGGTCGCGGCCGTGCCGGCGAGGACCGGGGCGGTCGGTCCCTGCTCCCAGACGGGTTCGGGCGACTGCGGCCGTCCGGCGAAGTGCATCGCGGTGCCGAGCTGGTCGGCGGCGAGGATGTTGACGGCGAACGGCGCGCCGGACAGGAATCCGCAGGCCTTCGACGTGCGGGTCAGGGTGACCTGGCACAGGCGCGGCTCGAGTGAGATGGCCGTGAACGCGGTGACGGTCGCGCCGTGAGGCTCCCCGTCACTGTTCGCGCAGGTGATGACGGTGACGCCGCTGGCGAACTGTCCGAAGATGTTGCGGAGTATGCGCTGATCCATGATTGCGTCCTCCTGTCCGGTGCGAAGGGGTGGGGTTCGATGCGCTGTGACACAGACCATATGGAGGTCGGGAGGCTTGTGCGATCCGGTGAGCGCGGTCACTATCCACCTAGCGCGACGAGTAGGTCCTAGGTCCCTGTTTGCCTGGGACGGTGTTCCGCATCACACTGGGTCGCATGCGTTCGGATCGTGTGGATGTGCAGGTCGGAACGTCGATGACGAGCCGGAACGAAGGTGAGGAGCCGATGGCAGTGGAGCCGACTCCGAGGCCCGCCGAGTGGGAAGAGGTGGAAGAAGCCGTCTCGAATGCGTATTTCGAGCACGAATTGAGCCCCCTCGACGACGCCGCGCCGTCGCTCCGGCTCCGTACGCTGCCGCTCGGGCCCATCCGTCTCGCGCGCATCCGCTGGGGCGCGGCGGTGTCGATCAGAAGCGATCATCCCGGTGCGTATGCGGTGAACATTCCGCTGTCCGGTCTCATCACCGCGGGCGACGAGGTGGTGTCGCCGGTCGGCCACGGCGCGGTCTTCCGTCCCGACACCGCCGCGCCGGAGCAGAAATGGACGAACGACTGTGAGGTCGTCGGGATCAAGCTCGAGCGCGACTACCTGCAGCGCGAGATGGCGCGCGTCCTCGCTCGCCCCGATCTGCGTCTTCCCGACCGGGTCGATCTGACGACCCAGGCGGGTCAGAGCTGGATGACGCTGTTGCGTTCGGTC
>NZ_AJVB01000064.1:0-13115 GCF_000278445.1 Rhodococcus sp. R1101 | reverse complement strand
ATGCGCGCGGCCGCCAGGACGAAGCCGTCGACGGCCGGCCCAAGTCGCCGGATGATGTGAGCTTCGGTGGCTGCGCTCTCCTGCGTGTCGGCGAGGACGAGGGTTCGGCCGGAGGCGACGGCGGCGCGTTCGGCCCCCTTGATCACGCCGGAGAAGAAGGGGTTCGTGATGTCGGGGACGAGCAGCGCCAGGGTGTTGGTGCGTCCCGATTCGAGGGCACGGGCCGCGGGGTTGGGGGCGTAGCCGAGCCGGTCGGCGACCTCGAGGATGTGATCGCGGGTGACGACGTTGACCCGGCCCGGGTCGGTGAAGGCGCGGGAGACCGTGGACGCCGCGACCCCTGCCTCGCGGGCCACATCGGTGATGGTGGCGCGTTTCCGTGAACGCGGGGCAGCCGACATGCGGACAGTATGGCAAAAAATGGCAAACGATTGCCGTGTGCTGCGCCACACCCCTACCGTCCCTGTATCCGATACTGAAGACCCACCCCCGAGGCATCCGATGACCGAAAACACCACCGTGCAGCGCACGCCCCGCAAGGCGGCACTCGCCGCCTGGAGCGGCAGCGCACTGGAGTACTACGACCTGGCGATCTACGGCACCGCCGCTGCGCTCGTCTTTCCTGAGATCTTCTTCCCCGCGGGGAACCAGGCGGTCGCGACCGTCGCATCGCTCGCGACCTTCGGCGTCGCCTACGTCGCCCGCCCCTTCGGTTCCGTCCTGATGGGCCACATCGGCGACCGTTTCGGCCGCAAACTGATCCTCGTCGGCACGCTGCTGCTGATGGGTGTCTCGACATTCCTCATCGGTTGCCTGCCGACCTACGGCCAGGTCGGCATGATCGCGCCGATCCTGCTGGTCGTGTTGCGACTGCTCCAGGGATTGTCCGCCGCGGGCGAGCAGGCCGGCGCGAACTCCATGTCGTTCGAACACGCCCCCGACGACAGGCGCGGCTTCTTCACCAGCTGGACGCTGAGCGGCACGCAGGGCGGCCAGGTGCTCGCACCGCTCATGTTCTTGCCGGTGATCGCCCTGTTGTCCGAGGAACAGTTGCAGTCGTGGGGCTGGCGCGTGCCCTTCTGGATCAGCGCCCTGATCGTGCTGATCGGTTTCCTCATCCGCCGCAGCCTCGACGAGACCCCCGAGTTCCACGCAGAGAAGGCGCACGACGAGACACCCAAGGCACCGCTGGCCGTGCTCTTCCGCCACCACCGGACCGGGGTCCTGCGGGTCTTCTTCGCGGCCTTCATCGCCATGGTGAACACGGCCTTCCAGGTGTTCGCCCTCAACTTCGCCACGGCCGACGAGTACGGCATCGGCATCAGCGACACCACGATGCTGTGGCTGGCGATCGTCGCCAACATCATCGCCGTGGGCACCATCCCCCTGTGGGCCATGCTGTCCGACCGCATCGGCCGCAAACCGGTCTTCGTCTCCGGTCTGATCGGCAGCGGTGTGATGGTGACGGCCTTCCTGTGGTCGATCTCCCGGGGCGACGTGCCGCTCGTGCTCGTCACCGGCATCCTGCTCGCCGGCGTGGTCTACAGCATGCCGAACGCGGTGTGGCCCGCGACCTACGCCGAGTACTTCCCCACCAGCGTCCGCCTGTCGGGCATGGCGATCGGCACCCAGTTCGGCTTCGCTCTCGCCGGTTTCACCCCGGCCATCGCCGGATCGCTCATGGACGGCAACGCCGACAACTGGTACCGCGTGGCCCTGTTCTGCCTCGGTGCCGTCGTCATCTCGCTGATCGCGGTGGCCACCGGACCGTCCGGAACCCACAAGGTCCCCACCCGTGAGATCGGACTGCTCCCCCACGACCGGAACACCGCGCCGGTTCCCGCCGGAGCCGCCTCGTGAGTGCACGTCCCACCATCGCCGTGCTCAACGGGCCCAATCTCGATCTGCTCGGCACGCGCGAACCCCGTCTCTACGGCACCGCGACACTGGCAGACATCGAGAAATCGTGCCGACGCACTGCCGACGACCTGGGCTTCGACATCGACTTCCGGCAGAGCAACCACGAGGGCGCACTCATCGACGCCGTCCACGAACTCCGCGAATCGGCGGCCGGTTTCGTGGTCAACGCCGCGGCCTACACGCACACCTCCGTCGCACTGCACGACGCGCTGGTGACCGTCGCCGCACCGATCGTGGAAGTGCACCTGACCAACGTCCACGCCCGCGAGGAGTTCCGGCACCGTTCGTTCGTCGCTCCCGTCGCGAAGGCCGTGATCGCCGGATGCGGCCCCGACGGATACGCGTTCGCCATCCGTCACCTGGCCGCGCTTGCCCTCGATACCGAACAGAAGGACAGTTCCCGATGACCACCGCCGCGCCCGCACGCACGTCCTTCCTGCTGGGCCTGTTCGGCGCCGGGATCGGCGGATCGCTCACCCCGGCCATGCAGGAACGGGAGGGCTTCGCCTCGGGTGTGAACCTGACCTACCGCCTCGTCGACGCCGAGCGTCTCGGCTACGGTGTCGACAACCTGGCCGAGATGCTCGACTGGGCACAGCGATTCGGTTTCGACGGGCTCAACATCACGCATCCGTTCAAGCAGGTCGTCATCCCGCTGCTCGACGAGTTGTCCGACGACGCGCACGATCTCGGGGCCGTCAACACCGTGGTCTTCCGCGACGGGCGCGCACTCGGCCGCAACACCGACTGGTCCGGCTGGGGACGCGCCTTCCGCCGGCGCCTGCCCGACGCCGTCTCCGACGCCGCCGTGCTGGTCGGGGCCGGCGGCGCCGGGTCGGCCGTCGGCTACGCGCTGCTCGAGCAGGGCGCCGAGCACGTGTCGATCGTCGACGTCGACGTCGAGAAGGCCCAGGCCTGCGCGACCCGCCTCGCCAAGCGGTTCGGCGACGACCGGGTCGCCGCGACCACCGACCTCGCCGGCGCACTGACGGGCGCACAGGGGCTGGTCAACGCGACCCCCACGGGCATGACCGGTCATCCCGGGCTTCCCGTTCCCGCCGAACTCGTCCGCGAGGACCTGTGGGTCTCCGACGTCGTGTACTTCCCGCTCGAGACCGAACTGATCCACCTCGCCCGCTCCCGCGGCTGCCGCGTCGTGCCCGGTGGTGGCATGGCCGTCTTCCAGGCCGTGGGTGCCTTCGAGTACTTCACGGGCGTCGAACCCGACGCCGAACGCATGGTCCGACACTTCGAGGAGCTGACCCGCTGATGCGCCGCGGAATCGCCACCGTCTCGCTCTCCGGTGTTCTCGCCGACAAACTCGACGCGATCGCCGCCGCGGGATTCGACGGAATCGAGATCTTCGACAACGACCTGATCGCGTCGCCGCTGTCACCGGCCGAGGTGGCCCGCCGCTGCGCCGATCTCGGTCTGTCGATCGATCTGTTCCAGCCGATCCGCGACATCGAGGGCGTCGACCCGCGGCGGTTCCCCGACGTCCTGTACCGCGTCCGCCGCAAGCTCGAGGTGATGAACGAACTCGGCGCGACGACCTTCCTGGCGTGCTCGAACGCGCTCCCGAACGCGATCGACGACCCGGAGCTGTCCGCCGAGCAGCTGCGTATCGTGGGCGAGCTCGCCGCCTCGCACGGGGTCACCTTCGCCTACGAGGCCCTCGCCTGGGGACGGCACGTCAACCGGGTCGGACAGGCGTGGAATCTCGTCGACCGCGCCGACCATCCGGCGGTGACGCTGGCCGTGGACACCTTCCACATGCTCGCGCGCGGCGACGACGGACGCGCCCTGGCCGGAATCCCGGGCGAGCGCATCGGTTTCCTGCAGGTCGCCGACGCCCCGGTGCTCGAGATGAACGTCCTCGAATGGAGCCGCCACTTCCGCTGCTTCCCGGGGCAGGGCATGCTCGACGTCTCCGGGGTCGTCGCGGCCGTGCTCGACGCCGGCTACGACGGTCCGCTGTCGCTCGAGGTCTTCAGCGACGTGGTGCGCGAAGCGGATCCGCATGTGACCGCGCGCGACGCGATGCGGTCGCTGCTGTTCCTCGAGGACCGGCTCGGTGCGCGGGTCACCGGCCCCGCACGCGAGAAGGTGACGGTCGCGCCGCCGCTTCCTGCGCGGATCGACGCGGCGTTCGTCGAACTCGCCGATCCCGACCGCACCGACTACCCGGCGCTGCTCACCGGACTCGGGTTCCACGTCGCCGGCCGGCACCGCAGCAAGCCCGTCGTGTGGTGGCGCAACGGCGGCGCGAACGTCGTCCTCAACGAAGCGCCCGCGCCGGGCCCTGCCGCGACCGCGCTGGGGCTCGTCGCCCCCGACGTCGCCGCGGTGGCCGAACGCGCCGCCAGCCTGTTGTGGCCCGCGGTCGACCGCACCCGCGGGGAGGGCGAGGCGGGCCTGCCGGGCATCACCTCCCCCTCCGGCCTGCACGTCTTCGTCAGTGCCGAGGCGGGGCAGACCGACGACTGGCACAACGACTTCGTGGCCGACGGCGCCCCGGGCACTTTCGTGTCCGACGACGCCGCAGTCACTCCCCCGGCCGACGAGGGATGGCTCGGTCTCGACCACGTCGACGTGACGGTCGCGGCGGACGACCTGAACCAGGAATTGTCGTTCTTCCGCACCCTGTTCGGACTGCGTCCGGAGGACCCCGAGGAGTACATCCAGCCGCAGGGCCGCCTGCGTATCCGCGCCCTGCGTGCGGAGAAGGGGGACCTGCGGGTCGCGTTGAACGTCTCCGAGACCGGTGCGGCGCCACAACCGCACGGGGTGACCCAGCTGGCCTTCGCCACGGCAGACGTCGTCGACTCGGTGCGCCACGCGCGTGCGCGCGGTGTGGAGTTCCTCCGGCCACCCGCGAACTACTACGCCGACCTCGATGCGCGGTTCGCGCTCGACCCCGCGTTGCTCACCGCCCTGCAGAGCAACGGCCTGCTCTACGACCGCAACGACGACGGCGGTGAATTCCTGCACGCCTACACGCTCCCGGCGCAGGGCGGATTCCAGGTCGAACTCCTCGAACGGCGTGGCGGCTACACCGGATACGGCTCCCCGAACGCCCACGTCCGGCTCGCCGCGGCCGCCCGCGCGGGGTCAGCGGTCACGTAACCACGCCACGATCTTCGCGACGGTGTCGTCGTTGTCGCGGATCCAGCCGTTGTGGCCCAGGGCCCGCGGATTGTGCCACCGGGTGATCTCGGTGGACGGCAGCTTCTCGAGCAGGTGCTGTGCGGACGCGACGGGGGTGAGTTCGTCGCCGTCGATCGTGATCGAAAGGACGGGAAGCGTGAGCCGCCCGATCCGTTCCTCGTAGTCGATGTCCGCGCCGGCCGGTTCGAACCGGCCGGTGCGGGCCAATCGTGCCCAGTCGGAGATCAGGGCGCGCGACTGCCGGCCGAAGCCGGCGACGTCGATCCGGTCGCCGGGCCAGAACCCGGCGACCGCGGCGGTCAGCGACATCGCCGTCGATCCGAGCCACAGTCCCGGGCCGCGGACGCCGCCGTGGTGCCGGTAGTAGGGCGTGCCCGACGCGACGAGGATCAGCCCGCCGAGCCGACCGCGGATGCGCGCGGCGTAGAGCGCGCCGAGCTGCCCGCCCATGGAGTGACCGAGCAGGTACGGCGTCGAGTCGGGAAAACGTTCCCGCACCACCTCGAAGACGGCGGGGAAATGCGTCGCGACGATCTCGTGGTAGCCGTACGTGCTGTCCGGTCCCGGCCTCGGACGGCTGTCGCCCTGGCCGGCCAGTTCACAGATCGCCGCGTCGAATCCGTGGTCGGTGATCGCCTGCGCGAACGGCTCGTAGTAACCGGCGGGAATACCGAGGCCCGGGACGACGACCACGACGGCGCGGGAGGCGTCGCGGCGTGTCTCGTGCTCGTGGTCGGGTCCCGCGAAGAGGCGCACCGGCGCCGTGGTGCCGCCGGGAAGCTGGATCGGTACGGTCTCCACCGGCTCAGACTAGGCCGATCCGGACGCGGCGGTTGCCGGTTTCCTCCTCCACCCCGAGTCCGGAATTCAGGGTGGGGATGGGGGTCGTGCCCGGATGTGCTCGGGCCCGGTCGCGGCGGACGATCGAAATGTCCGGTCCAGCACCCCTTCGGAGGATCCCATGCGTACCCCTTCCGCTCGTTCCCGCCTCGCGACCGCCGCCGTCCTGTCGATGGGCACTGCCGCGCTCTTTCTCGGGACAAGCACTGCCGCAGCACAACCCGCGCCCGGTGTCGTGGGCATGAGCGAGCAGGACGCGGTCGAGATGCTCGCCGCGAACGATGTGCCGTACACGATCGTCAACCGGTCCGGTTCCGTCGGCGGCGACTGCACGGTGACCGCTCAGCGAGACCGGGGGTACCGGACCGTCATCGAATACGAATACGACAGCGACGACAACGAGTTCGACCGTGTCGAGCGTCAGGTGTGGCGAGGGGTCGGCCTGGCGGTCGTGTGCCGCTGACCCACCTCGAAGGTCGGTCCAGACCGAAAACACTCTCCCACAGACCATCTCGAATGCCCTCGCGGCTTCCGAGCACGCCGGACGACGAGTTGTCCAGGATGATCCCAGCACTCCCCCGGCGAGAGTCCGGTCGACCCCGAGTCGAAGATCAGGGTGAAGATCGGGGTCGTTCCCGGATGTGGCGGGATCGCCTCGGCGACAGGATGAATGCATGAACTTCGAGAACCGGACTCCCCGCCCCTTCACCCGCTCCTCGTCCCAGCGCATGTTCGGTGGCGTGTGCGCAGGACTGGCCGAGTACTTCGGCATCGACCTCAACCTCGTGCGCGCGGGCGCACTCCTCACAGCCTTCGTCACGGGTGGCACCGCCGTACTGCTCTACCTCGCACTGTGGATGATCGTCCCCGAACACTGATCGACATCCCGGCCCGAGAACATGCGACCCCCGATGGACATCCATCGGGGGTCGCATGTTGCACAGGTGGCAGCGGCAGGCGCGAACCACTACGACTGGGCGCTGCCCAGCAGAGCGCTGCCGCTGTCGAGCAGGGTGCCCAGAAGTTCGGTGCCGCCGAGCAGTTCGAGGGCGGAGCCGATGAGTTCGATGATCTCCATGAGAATCTCCTTCGTCCGATCGCATATCGAACGGATTTCGTCCGATCGCTTTACGCCCACCCGGAAATCCGACCGGATTCCATCCGGGCTCGAATAGATTCTGGTCACATTCGCCGAACTTTCGCGACCCGAGAATGCAAAAAACTGGTGTGATGACTTTCACACTCGCCGATTCACCCAAAGGGTCCCGTAAATCAGCAGTTCAGAGTACTCGCATAAGAAAATGGAACGTTCGTACCGATCAATTCGCTTCGGATTCGATATTTCCGATCGACCCGTTTCATCCCGTTCCCGAACAGTTATGGGCGAGTTGCCCGGTCCACCGGAAATATGCCCACCGAACGGAAATGCCCGGCTCGACAGAGGTCGAACCGGGCATTCGGCGAGTCGCGGAAGAAACCCCTACAGTCCGACCGCCTCGGACAGTACCGGCCACGAGTTGCGCAGATCGTCCTCCCAGTAGTCCCACGAGTGCGTGCCCGCCGGGCGGATGTCGATGTGGGCGGGAATGTCCAGTTCCCCGAGGCGCTGAGCCATCCGCTGCGTGCAGTGGTGGACGGCTGCCTCGATGCTGCCGCCGACGACCACCTGACCGACGAGTCCGATCGGGTCGTTGTTCACCGACCGGGCCCCGAGCCGCTCGTACTCACCGGGCAGACCCGAGCCCGACGAGATGTACACGTCGATCCCGCGAAGTTTCTCCGCGTGGATGTACGGATCGTTCTCGATCCATCCCGCGTCCCCCACCGGGCCCCACATGTTCTCGGGATCGCCGCCCTTGACCCGCACGACGGCCTGCACGTACGACTGCCCGAGTGGCGTGCTCGTCTCGGCGCACCCGCTGTACGCCCCGACCGCCTCGTACAACTCGGGCGCTGCCGTCGCGAGGCCGAGAACCGACGTACCCGACATGGACACGCCTGCGATGGCGTTGCGGCCCGACGTCCCGAACTGCGCGTCGACGACCGGCGGGAGTTCGCGCGTCAGGAAGGTCGTCCACTTGTTGCGGCCGAGCACGGGATCGTCGTTCTGCCAGTCGGTGTAGTAGCTGTACCCGCCCAGGAGGGGCGTGACGACGTTGATGTTCTTGTCGGAGAAGAAGTCCTCGATGTCGGTCTGCCTCTCCCACGTGGCGATCCCCTGACCGCCTCCCGAGCCGTTGAGCAGATAGAGCGTGGGACGGGGTTCGCTCGCGTCGGCGGGTGTCCGGACCCGGAGCGGGATCACCTTGTCCATCGACGGCGAGTAGACGTTCGCGATCACGGTGCGGTCGCTTTCGCGCTCGACGGAGGTCAACTCCCCCACCGGCTGTTCGCCGGCCTCTCCCGGTCGCGCGACGGCACCTCCAGGAGTCGCGAGCACCATCGACGTTGCCACCGCCGTCGTGAGCAGTACCCGTCGCAACCAGGACGACCGCATGTTCTCTCCCCTCGTGGATCCGTCTGCCTGCACACTGCCGTCCGGCGCCGGATCGGCACGAACCGCCGGGAACCGGATGCAGTGGCACGTTCGGGACATTCATCGTGTGCCGAGTCCGTTTCGTAACGGATGTGTCATCGTTCGGTACGAGTGGCCGGAACGATTGGGGAAGAGCACGAGGCCCGACCCCACCGGAGTGGGATCGGGCCTCGTGTGGCTCTACGGGCGGATCAGAAGTCCTTCCGCCCGGGGGCGGATCAGAAGTCCATGCCGCCCATGCCGCCGGTGGGGTCGCCCGCGGGAGCGGCGGCCTTCTCCGGCTTGTCGGCGACGACGGCCTCGGTCGTCAGGAACAGAGCCGCGATCGACGCAGCGTTCTGCAGCGCCGAGCGGGTGACCTTGACCGGGTCGTTGATGCCCGCTTCGAGCAGGTCCTCGTAGTCGCCGGTCGCAGCGTTGAGGCCGTGGCCGGCCTCGAGGTTGCGGACCTTCTCGGCAACGACGCCGGGCTCGAGGCCGGCGTTGAAGGCGATCTGCTTCAGCGGCGCCTCGAGGGCGACCTTGACGATGTTGGCACCCGTGGCCTCGTCGCCCTCGAGCTTGAGGTCGTCGAGAACCGGAGCGGCCTGCAGCAGAGCCACGCCACCACCGGCGACGATGCCCTCCTCGACGGCAGCCTTCGCGTTGCGGACGGCGTCCTCGATGCGGTGCTTGCGCTCCTTGAGCTCGACCTCGGTCGCGGCACCGGCCTTGATGACGGCGACGCCGCCGGCCAGCTTCGCGAGGCGCTCCTGCAGCTTCTCGCGGTCGTAGTCCGAATCCGACGCCTCGATCTCGGCGCGGATCTGGTTGACGCGACCGGCGATGGCGTCGGGATCGCCCGCACCCTCGACGATGGTGGTCTCGTCCTTGGTGACGACGACCTTGCGGGCCTGGCCGAGCAGCTCGATGCCGGCGGTCTCGAGGGAGAGGCCGACCTCTTCGCTGACGACCTCGCCACCGGTGAGGATGGCGATGTCGGCGAGCTGGGCCTTGCGGCGGTCGCCGAAGCCCGGAGCCTTGACGGCGACCGACTTGAAGGTGCCGCGGATCTTGTTGAGGACCAGGGTGGACAGAGCCTCACCCTCGACGTCCTCGGCGATGATCAGCAGCGGCTTGCCCGACTGGATGACCTTCTCGAGCAGCGGCAGCAGGTCCTTGACCGTGGAGATCTTGGAGCTGACGAGCAGGATGTAGGGATCCTCGAGCACGGCCTCCTGACGCTCTGCGTCGGTGGCGAAGTAGAGGGAGATGTAGCCCTTGTCGAAGCGCATACCCTCGGTCAGCTCGAGCTGGAGGCCGAAGGTGTTCGACTCCTCGACGGTGATGACACCTTCCTTGCCCACCTTGTCGATGGCCTCGGCGATGAGCTCACCGATCGCGGGATCGCCGGCGGAGATGCCCGCGGTGGCAGCGATCTGCTCCTTGGTCTCGACCTCCTTGGCGGTGTCGAGCAGCTTGGCGGTGACGGCCTCGACGGCCTTCTCGATGCCGCGCTTCAGGCCGAGGGGGTTGGCACCCGCGGCAACGTTGCGCAGACCCTCGCGGACGAGCGCCTGGGCGAGCACGGTAGCGGTGGTGGTGCCGTCACCCGCGACGTCGTCGGTCTTCTTGGCAACTTCCTTGACCAGCTCGGCGCCGATCTTCTCGTACGGATCCTCGAGCTCGATCTCCTTGGCGATGGAGACACCGTCGTTGGTGATCGTGGGGGCGCCCCACTTCTTCTCGAGAACGACGTTGCGACCCTTGGGGCCCAACGTCACCTTGACTGCGTCGGCGAGGCTGTTGAGGCCACGCTCGAGGCCGCGACGGGCCTCTTCGTCGAACGCGATGATCTTGGCCATTGCGAAGTGATCCTCCGGGTATGGGGTGACACCGGAGCGATCGCTCGTCGGATCGCTCCATGTACGCCTTCGGCCGGAAGCAGTGCCCGCGACGGACGACCAGGGGTGTCGAAAACCCGGTCTCACCCTACCGACCTGGCACTCACGTGTTGCGAGTGCTAAGTGCATTCTTAGCACTCGGGGGTGGCGAGTGCAAGATTACCGGCACCCGCCACCCCCGTCACGAAATCCGTGGAAGAGCTACTACGCCCTCACTCACCGCGGCGTCGAACCGACACCCACGGCGCACCACTGCCCCGTTGCCGTGTTGACCGCGAACGACTGGGCGCCGACGCACGTGACGCCGGTGGTGTCGGCCGTCGCGCCCGAACCCCAGCCGGCCACCGACAGGGTCGTCGCCGGACCTTGGGCCCACGAGTGGCTCAATCCCCCGCCGAGTGCGTACGCGAACGAACGACCGCCGTCTCGGGCAGCGCTGAGTGCCGTGCCGAAGCCCGTCGCATGGGCTTCGGCTGCGCCGGCCGACTCGGCCACGGACACCGCGGTGCCGCTGTCGGCCGCATACGCCCGAGCGAACGCACCCTCGGCCGTCGCGCCGCAACTGGCGGTATCGGACACGAGGATGTCGTTGGCAGACGGAGGCGACACGCAGGTCACCGGCGCGGCCGTGGCGGTACCGCCACCGAAGAGCGCGGCCGAGGCCACACCGACGGCGACGAGTACACCGGCCCGGAACGAACGGCGCGCGGTGAGAGCGGAACGGAAGGAACGAATGGACAAGAACGGCTCCTCTGCACTGGAGTGCCTCTACGCGAAAGGCTGCGTCTGCGCTGAACGGGGCGAGCGCCCCGGCGGTAGGCTACCGATCACATCCGTCTCACGCGACACCACGTGTCACAGGCCGGCGAGAAGTCCGGGAAGATCCGCGACAGAGTCGACGACGTGGTCGGGACGATCGACGGCCAGGTCCAGAACCGATTGCCGGAACTTGCCGGTGCGCACCAGGATTCCCGTCATCCCGAGGCGCTGACCGGGCACGACCTCCCCGGCGAGATCGTCCCCGACGACCACCATCCGATCGGGTTCGACGCCCATCCGCTCCGACGCCACGAGGAAGCCGCGCAGCGACGGCTTGCCCACCGCCACCACCGACCGTCCGGTGAGTTCCTCGAGTCCCGCCAGGTAGACACCGGTGTCGATCCGCAGCCCGTCGGCCGCCTGCCAGGCGAGCGCCCGGTGCATCGCGACCACCGGGACGTCCTCGAGCATCAGTTCGGCGACGCGACTCATCGCCCGATGCGTGAAGGCATCTCCCGCTCCACCGAGGATCACCACCTCCGGATCGTCCGCGTCCAGGACGAGACCGTCGAGATCCGCTGCGATGTCGCCCTCGTTGAGGACCCAGCAGCGCAGACCCGGATAGGTCTGCCGGACATGGTCGACGGTGAGGGACACCGCCGTGACGATCTCGTCCGGCTCCACCTCCATCCCCAGATCCGTGAGCCGCTGCGCGATCTCGGCACACGTACGCGAGGTGGTGTTGGTGAGGAAGGCGCGGCGGACGCCCTCGGCACGCAAACGTGCCAGGACGTCCGCCGCGCCCGGGACGGGCTGCCACTCGGTGACGAGCACACCCTCGATATCGAACAACACCCCGTCCACATGCGTCATGCGTCGAGCCTATCCGCGCGGTGACTCGCGGAGAAACGCTCGGCCTACACGCTGCCGGCGAGACGCTCGGCGAGCAGGCGGGTGAAGCGTGCCGGGTCCTCGACCTCGCCACCCTCGGCGATCAACGCCAGGCCGTGGAGCAGTTCGGCGACGTCGGCGAGGGTGGCGTCGTCCGGGCGTTGCTCCCGGGCGGTGCGCAGACCCGACACGAGCGGATGGCCGGGATTGAGCTCGAGGATCCTCTTGACCCGCGGCACCGGCTGGCCCGACGCCTTGTACATCCGCTCGAGGGCGGGCGACATGCTGAAGGTGTCGCCGACGATGCACGCCGGGGAGGTCGTCAGGCGCGACGACAGGCGCACGTCCTTGACGTGCTCGTCGAGGGTCTCCTTCATCCACGACAGCAGGTCGCCGAACTCCTTCTCCTTCTCCTCGCGCTCGGCTTCGGCGGCCTTCTTCTCGTCCTCCGTCCCGAGATCGACGTCGCCCTTGGCGATGGACTGGAAGCGCTTGCCCTCGAACTCCGGAACGGAGGTCACCCACATCTCGTCCACCGGGTCGGTCAGGAGCAGGACCTCGATGCCCTTGTCCCGGAACGCCTCCATGTGCGGGGAGTTCTCGAGCAGGTGCCGCGACTCGCCGGTCAGGTAGTAGATCTCGTCCTGGCCGTCCTTCATGCGCTCGACGTATTCGGCGAGCGTGGTCTGCTCCTCCTCGCTCGCGGTGGAATCGAAGGACGAGATCGCCAGCAGCGTGTCGCGGTTGTCGGTGTCGGAGATCAGGCCTTCCTTGACGACCCGGCCGAACTCGCGCCAGAACGTCCGGTACTTGTCCCGGTCGTTCGCAGCCATGTCCTTGACGGTCGAGAGCACCTTCTTCGTCAGGCGGCGCCGGATGGCCCGGATCTGCCGGTCCTGCTGCAGGATCTCACGAGAGACGTTGAGCGACAGGTCCTGCGCGTCGACGACACCCTTGACGAAACGCAGGTACTCGGGGACGAGATCCTCGCAGTCGTCCATGATGAACACGCGCTTGACGTACAGCTGCACCCCGGTCCGCCGTTCGCGCGCGAACAGGTCGAAGGGCGCGTGTTCCGGGATGAACAGCAGCGCCTGGTACTCGAAGGTGCCCTCGGC
>NZ_AJVB01000063.1:0-13316 GCF_000278445.1 Rhodococcus sp. R1101 | reverse complement strand
TCCGTCCGATCGGGACCGCCGAGATGCGAAAGAGATCCGTCCGGCGGTGCGGCTCGGGGGCTGTCCGCGTCTCGGGCGAGGTGGACATTCCGGGTGTGCAAGATCATCTGTTGTGGGTACCCCGATGGGGTGCCGGTACTTCAAAAAGCTCACGATTCGTTGAAATTGCGCACGTCACCGGGGATCTTCTTCTCGTCCGCGATCATCGCGCTGCTCTTCGTCGTAGTGACGATCGCCTTCACCGACAGCGTCGATTCGATCTTCAGTGCTGCGTCCAGCTGGATCATGACGAATCTCGGATGGTTCTACATCCTGGGCGTCACGACCTTCCTGCTGTTCCTCGTCGGAATCGCCTTCACTCACTACGGCCGGGTCCGGCTCGGCGGTGACGACGAACGGCCGGAGCATTCGACCCTGGCGTGGTTCGCCATGTTGTTCGCGGCCGGTATCGGCACCATTCTCATGTTCTGGGGCGTGGCAGAACCGATCTCGCACTTCGCGAACCCACCCATGCAGGACGTCGAGCCGCAGTCGGTGGAGGCTGCGGAAGAAGCCATGGGCTTCGCGCTCTACCATTTCGGGCTGCACACCTGGACCATCTTCGCGCTGCCCGGCCTGGGCTTCGGCTACTTCATCTACAAGCGGCACCTGCCGCCGCGCGTCAGCTCGATCTTCGCGCCCCTGCTCGGGGGCCGTATCTACGGCCCCATCGGCAAGACCATCGACGTCGTGGCGATCATCGGTACGATCTTCGGTGTCGCGACCTCGGTCGGCCTGGGCACCCTGCAGATCAACGCCGGTCTCGCGCAGCTGTTCGACATTCAGGAATCCGGGATCATCCAGATCGCGCTCATCGCGGTCGTGACGGTGATGGCGGGCGTCTCGGTGGCTCTCGGTCTCGACAAGGGCATCAAACGCCTGTCCAACATCAACATCGGCATGGCCGTGATGCTGCTGGTCTTCGTGCTCGTCACCGGTCCGAGCCTGTTCCTGCTCGAGGGCATGATCGAATCGGCCGGCATCTACGCCGAGGCCCTGCCGCGGCTGGCGTTCTGGACCGATACCTTCGCCGACTCCGGCTGGCAGAACACCTGGACGGTCTTCTACTGGGCGTGGACCATCACGTGGTCGCCTTTCGTCGGTATCTTCATCGCCCGCATCTCCCGAGGCCGGACCATCCGCGAGTTCGTCGGCGGTGTCCTCGGTCTGCCCGTGCTGTTCTCGGTGATCTGGTTCAGCATCTTCGGGATGGGTTCGTTCCACATCGAACTCGAGGGCAACGGCGGTCTCGTCGAACGGGTCGTGGACGACGGCGACATCCCGGGTGCGCTGTTCGAGTTCCTCGGAAACTTCCCGCTCACCGGCCTGGTCTCGGGGATCGCGATCATCCTGGTGGTGATCTTCTTCGTGACCTCGGTGGACTCGACCGCCATGGTGCTCGACATGATGGCCTCCGGCCACGAGGAGAAGGCGCCCATCCACCAGCGTCTGTTCTGGGCGGTGCTCATGGGCCTGGTCGCCGCGACCATGCTCGTCGCGACCGGCAAGGACGGCCTGGACGCACTTCAGCAGGTCATCACCGTGGTGGGTCTGCCGTTCTTCGTGATGGGCTTCGTCATGATGTACAGCCTCGTGCGCGGTATCCGTGAGGACCTCGGCGAACGGCCGGAACCGGTCACCCGGCAGTGGCCGGAGGTGCGGTCCGCCGAAGACCTCGAGGCGGCCGAGGAACTACCGGCCCCCGAGGTCGTCGTCCGGACGCGGGCCATCCCCGACGAGAGCGGGGACGACGGAACCGGTGCCGAGGACGCCGGCATCGCGAAGGTACACGCGGACGAACTCAAGGCGCTCGGAGCGCGGGGGAGCGGCGCGCATGCACGGGAAAACCAGGGCACGACGGCCCTGAAGGACGACTGACAGGAGCGGGCCGGGCCGCCCCGTCGGGGATCGGGCCCGGTCGGCCCGGTCGGAGGAAAGAGGCCCGATCAGCCGATATGGCGGGACAACCGGGCGGACATCCGGGGCTTCAGCTCGCCGTCGGCGGTGACGCGCTCCTCGACGTAGGCGAGGTCGCCACCGTCGACGATGCCGTAGAGGCGCTTCGCTCCGCCGACGACCTCACCGGACTTGGTGCGGATCACCACGTCGGTCGCCAGCTCCCACGAGGACTGCGTGAGGGCGGTGCCGTAGAACAGCTCGACGACGCCGGAGCTGTGCGTCAGCAGCAGTTCGAGCGTCTCGGGATCGTCGCTGTCGGGTGCGCCCGTTCCGGACACACGCCAGAAGCCGCTCTCGCGCCGATCCTCGCCCGCGTAGGCACCCGATTCGTCGAGACGCCACGAACGCGCCTCCCACACGAGATACGGGCCGCCGTTGTGCGCGACGGTGATCTGCTGACCGAACGGGTAGTCGCCGGTCTCGGGATCGTTGGCTTCGCCCTCGCCGCGCCACACCCCGACCAGCGGCAGGACGGCGAGGAGGGCGGGGTTCAGGTCGGGGCCGAGCCGCAGGTTCGCGGTGTCCTCGGCGCCCGGGAGCCCGGACAGGACGGGGATGTTCAGCTCGGCGGTGAGGCGAGCGCGTTCGGCGGCGCGGGCGATCGCCTCGTCGCCGCTACGCCGCGTACCGTCCGATCCGCCGTTCGTCACGATCCGTCGGAGACGACACGGTAGATGGTGTAGAGCGCAAACCAGGTGATGAGCAGCGCTGCGGCGACCAGCAGGATTTCGAAGAAGATGACCACGCGGTCATTCTAGACGGCGGCTCTTCCGGTACGACGAAGGGCTCCGCTCCTGATGGAGCAGAGCCCTTCGTGAGTGTTCCGGTCGTGCTACTTCGCGACCGTCACATCGACGTTGTGCACGCCGGGAGCGGTGGGGCTCACGGTGGAGGTGCCGTTGCCGGAGCTCGACAGAGCGCGGATCTTCCAGTCGCCGGGAGCGGCGAAGAAACGGAAGTCGCCGGTCGCCGAAGCGACGACCTCGGCCGTGAACTCGTCGGTGCCGTCGAGCAGGCGCACGAACGCGCCGCCCACGGGCTCACCGTCGGCGTTCAGGACGCGGCCGGTGATGACCGTCTCCTTCTCGGTGTCCACGCCGGCGGGCAGGGTCTGGGTCTGGACGGGTGCTCCACACATGTTCAGTTGACCTCCAGTTCGATCGGGGCGCCGACGAGCGAGCCGTACTCGACCCAGCTGCCGTCGTAGTTCTTCACATTCTGCTTGCCGAGGATCTCCTGCAGCACGAACCAGGTGTGGCTCGAGCGCTCACCGATACGGCAGTAGGCGATGGTCTCCTTGCTGTCGTCGAAGCCCTTCTCGGCGTACAGCTTCTCGAGTTCCTCGTCGGACTTGAAGGTGCCGTCCTCGTTGGCGGTGGTGCTCCACGGGATGTTGATGGCACCGGGGACGTGGCCGCGCTGCTGCGCCTGCTCCTGCGGCAGGTGGGCCGGAGCGAGGATCTTGCCGGAGAACTCGTCGGGCGAACGCACGTCGACGATGTTCTTGGTGCCGATCGAGTCGATGACCTCGTCGCGGAAGGCGCGGATGGAGTAGTCGGGCTCGGCGGCCTTGTACTCGGTGGCCGGACGGGTGACCTCGTCCTTCGACAGCGGACGGCCGTCGAGCTCCCACTTCTTGCGGCCGCCGTCGACGAGCTTGACGTCCTGGTGGCCGTACAGCGTGAAGTACCAGTAGGCGTACGCCGCGAACCAGTTGTTGTTGCCGCCGTACAGCACGACCGTGTCGTCGTTCGCGATGCCCTTGCGCGAGAGGAGCTCGGAGAACTGCTCGCGGTTCAGGAAGTCGCGGCGGACGCCGTCCTGCAGGTCCTTGCGCCAGTCGAGCTTGACGGCACCTTCGATGTGGCCACCGTCGTAGGCGCTGGTGTCCTCGTCGACCTCGACGAAAACGGTCTTCGGCGCGTGGAGGTTCTGCTCTGCCCAGTCTGCGGAGACCAGGACGTCGGAGCGAGCCATGGGTGTTCCTTTCGGTGAGGGAATCGGGAGGTGTGCGGGACCGGAACCCGGGCGGGCTCCGTGCCGGTGGAGGTGAGGGTGTCGAGTCCGGTGACCGCCGGTCAGGCGGGCACGCGACGCATCCGAGCGACCAACGGGTGGATCCGGCAGCCGAGACACACGCCGAAGGCGGCGTTGAGCAGTGCCGCGAACAGCGCGAAGCCGGCCGCCACCGAGCCCACGACGGTCGCGCCGGCGAAGAACGCGACGGTTCCGACGAGGGCGAAGACGAATCCGACGAGCTGCGCGAACCGCAGCGGCTCCACCGGCTCGGTCTCGATCGGAGCACCGAGGCGGGGAGCGACGAGCCGCGCGAACAGGGCACCGTACGGGCTGCGTCGCGGGCCGAGTGCCGCTCCGAGAGCGAACACGATCGTCTGCAGGGCCAGGAGTACGGATGCAGCGACGGGAGAGAAGGCGGCGACGATCAGGACGACGACGAGGACGCCGGTCGTGATCCAGGCCGCGAATCGGGGGCCGCGCACGTCGACCTGCCGTCCGGGCGTGCCGGAAGTGGATACGGACATGGAGAAGCTCCTGCTGGATTCTGATTCGCTGGGCGGAGGCGACGTACTACCGCGGGGCGACGTATCGGTGGAAGCGGCGTCAGCCGCAGCGTCGGGACGAACCCGCCGACACGTTCAGCAGGGACAACAACAGCCACCGAGGCGGCACAGATCGACTGCGCGGCGTCGGGTGAGCATCAGCTCGTGGCGGTTCTGCACGCGAGGGAGTTTAACCCACGTCACCGTGGTCGGGGGACCCCCGGGATCACAACGACGCGAGTGCTGTGCGCAAGTCGTCGGCCGTCGGAACGCCGGACGCGCGGAACCGCTCGCGCCCGTCGCCGTCGAAGACGAACGTGGTGGGCAACGAGAGGACTCCGAGTTTCCGTGCCAGGGCGGGATTTTCGTCGAAATCGAGCTCGACCTCGCGGGCCGGGCCGCCGGCGCGGTCCAGAACCTGCACGACGACACGTCGCACCGCCGCACACGGTCCGCACCAGGGTGCCGAGAAGTGCAGGACCACCGGAACACCGTCCCCGATTCCCGCCGTGGCGAGCGCGGGATCGAGTTCGTGGGTCCCGGCCGGTGCGTCGACGCCGACGGCGCGGAGTCTGCCGGAACGGGTGCGCAGGGCCGTGCCCACCACCAGTGTGGCGACTGTCACGACCATGAGGACGATCACTGCGATCATGCCGGGCTCTGCACCTCCTGCAGATCGATGACGGCGTCGCGGGCCTCACCTTCGATGACGATCCGGGAGCCGCGCGCCTCGACGAAGGTGGGCCGGACTCCGAACGGCAGATTCTGCGGTTCGATCGTCGTCGTGAACAGTCCCAGCACCGCCGGCTTCAGGATGTCGGGCACCGAGAAGTCGGCGCGTCCCTCGGGGCCGAAGTAGAGATCCGACGCGACGATGTGGACGCGGTCGCCGTCGAGCACCAGATCGGCCTGGACGCTGACCGTGGCCTCCACCGGTCCGACGGGCACCGTTCCGGTGAGGACGACCCCGCCGGCCGTCGTCGGCCCGGAGCCACCGGATCCGCCCGTGCCGTCGGACTTGTTCGCCGGCGGAGCGGAAACCTGCAGGTCGGGGATGCCGTAGAGCTGTCCGAGTTCGGTGGCGTCGAGCATGACCCGGCCGTACAACAGGTCGACGGGCACGGTCCGGATCGACCCGTCGAGCAGTTCGCCGGCCTCGGCGTGCGCACCGATCAGATTGGCCTCGACGGTGATGTCCCCGAGCAGATCGGTATGGACGTTGTCGGCCACGATCTCGACGTTCTCGTAGTGACCGTTGCGGGCCTGGAGGAGGAAGGGAAACCCGTGGATGGTCACCGCCGGATCGGATTCGAGAACGCCACCCTCCCGCAGCGCACGCGAGACGCGGTATTCCGACCACGCCGCCGCGCCGAAATCGGCGAGGACCGCGAGTCCGAGCAGGACTACGAGACCGAAGATCAGTTTGCGCACGCCCACCATTGTGTCGGATGCGCCGGCGGCCGGACCGAGCCCGTCCGCTCGGACGCCGCCCACGGAATTGTCGTGCTTACATAGCGGTAACAATCGGGGCGTTACCCTGTTGCACGACGTTGACGACCCCTATCCGCGCTGGTCGCGCGAAGAACTGGAGGCCCGGTGGAGCTGCTCCTTCTGACCTCCGACCCGAATCCGGATGCGGTCCTGCCGTCGCTCACGCTGCTCCCGCATTCGGTCAGGCCGGCTCCCACAGAGGTATCGTCGCTGCTCGAAGCAGGTTCCGCGGACATCGCGATCGTCGATGCCCGCACCGATCTCGCGGCAGCGCGAGGGTTGTGCCGCTTGCTGGGCAGTACCGGCTCGGCCGTACCGGTCGTCGCCGTGCTCACCGAGGGCGGACTCGTGGCCGTCAACCCCGAATGGGGACTCGACGACATCCTGCTGTCCACCACGGGACCGGCCGAGCTCGATGCACGCCTGCGGCTGCTGATCGGCCGCTCGGGAGTCGCGGTGGGGCCGGAGAACACGGGCAAGATCACCCTCGGCGAACTCACCATCGACGAGGGCACCTACACCGCCCGCCTGCGCGGACGTCCGCTCGACCTCACGTACAAGGAGTTCGAGCTCCTCAAGTACCTCGCCCAGCACGCGGGCCGGGTGTTCACCCGCGCCCAGCTGCTGCAGGAGGTCTGGGGTTACGACTTCTTCGGTGGCACCCGCACCGTCGACGTCCACGTCCGGCGCCTGCGCGCGAAGCTCGGCCCCGAGCACGAAGCACTGATCGGAACCGTCCGCAACGTCGGCTACAAGGCGGTGCGTCCGTCCACCAGGGCCGGCAAGGGCGGCACTGTCACTCCCGACGTCGACGACGACGATGTGGACGACACGCTTCTCGACGACCCGCGGATCCCGCATTCCGGCACGGGGGACACCGGCGCAGGGGACTCCGGGGCACAATTCGTTCCGTGAGCACCGATACGGAATTCGTCGACCTCCCGTCCGCCGAGCAGGCCGAAGCCGTGCGCGCCGTGTTGTCCCGGGCAACACAGGCCGACGGCACCGCGCCGATCTC
This sequence comes from Rhodococcus sp. R1101, assembly GCF_000278445.1. Lineage (NCBI taxonomy): Bacteria > Bacillati > Actinomycetota > Actinomycetes > Mycobacteriales > Nocardiaceae > Rhodococcus > Rhodococcus sp. R1101. Next base: position 6,248 of record NZ_AJVB01000063.1, on the reverse strand, counting down.
CGAGCAGGCGGTACATTCCCTCGGCCGGGAAGGCTCGGCCCGGCATCTCGTCGCGCTCGCGGACGACGGTGCCGTGACCGGCTACGCGAACGTCGTGCCTGCTCAGGACGGTCATCCTGCGATGGCGGAGATCGTCGTCGACCCGTCGCGGCGCGGCCGTGGACTGGGCCGCGAACTCGTCGGACGTGCACTCGCCGAAGGTGGCGACGGCACCCGTGTCTGGGCGCACGGCGATCTGCCTGCCGCGCAGGCGGTGGCGCGACATCTCGGTCTGACGGGAGTGCGCGAACTCCTCCAGTTGCGTCGCCCGCTCACCGAGGACGATCTTCCCGCTCTCGAGGTCCCCGAGTCGGTGCAGTTGCGCACCTACGGCGGCCCGGAAGACGACGCCGAGTTGCTCCGCGTCAATGCCGCGGCGTTCGAATGGCATCCCGAGCAGGGCCGCTGGACGGCCGCCGACGTGGAGGAACGCCGACGCGAGTCGTGGTTCGATCCCGAAGGTCTGTTCCTCGCGTTCGACCCCGCCGAGCGCGATCGACTGCTCGGCTTCCACTGGACCAAGGTGCACCCGGCCACCGCATCCGACCCGGAGCTCGGCGAGGTCTACGTGGTGGGCATCGACCCGTCCGCCCAGGGCCGTGGGCTCGGTCGCCTGCTCACCCTCGCGGGTCTGCACTACCTCCGCGATCGCGGTCTGCCCGGAGTCCTGCTCTACGTCGAAGGCGACAACACCGCGGCGCTGAACACCTACGGCAAGCTCGGCTTCGAGCGGTTCCACGTGGATGTCGCCTACGCCCGGAAGTGAACACCTCCGTTCCCCACGAAGGTGAACACCGCCCACCCGACACACCGGATCCGGATGAAGTTCGAGTGATGGTCGCAACACCATCGCCAGGTGTATCCGGCGTGTTCATCCCGCGTTAACCTACGGTCGTCCGAGTGTCCACCGATTCCTCCTACCTTCTCTAACGGGTCGAGTACTGCCGACCCGGCGCCGGCACGGCCCGCGCCACGATGCCGCCGCCGTTCGGCGCCGCGGTCGTGTGAAGTTACTTCCGGAGGAGAACAGGTGAACCTCAAGCGCAATGGCGCCCTGCTCGGTGTTGTGGCCGCGGGAGCCCTCACGCTCGCTGCGTGCGGTAGCGACAACAACGCCGGATCGGTAGACGTCGACGCGTCCGCGTCCGCCGCGGCCTGCGACGGCAAGTCCAACCTCTCGGGTGCGGGCTCGTCGGCGCAGAAGAACGCGATGGACCAGTTCGTCTCCACCTACATCGCCGTGTGCTCCGAGAAGGACGCGACCGTCAACGTCGCGTACAACCCCACCGGTTCGGGTGACGGCCGCACGCAGTTCATCGCGAACCAGATCGACTTCGCCGGTTCGGACTCGGCCATCAAGGACGAGCAGGCAGCGCAGGCCGCCGAGCGTTGCGCCGGAAACCCGGCGTGGAACCTGCCCCTGGTCTTCGGCCCGGTCGCGCTGGCCTACAACGTCGAGGGCGTCGACGATCTCGTGCTCGACGCCGAGACCGCCGCCAAGATCTTCAACGGCTCGATCACCAAGTGGAACGATCCGGCCATCGCCGCGCTCAACGAGGGTGCCGCGCTGCCGGACGCGAACATCACCCCGATCGTCCGCTCCGACTCGTCGGGCACGACGGACAACTTCCAGCAGTACCTGGAGACCGCCTCGAACGGTGCCTGGACCAGCGGGGCCGGTTCCGACTTCACCGGTGGTGTCGGTGAGGGCGCGAAGGGCTCGGCGGGTGTCGCGCAGGCCGTCTCCGGTTCGCCCAACTCGATCACCTACGTCGAGAAGTCCTTCGCGGACCAGAACAACCTGAGCATCGCGAAGATCGACAACGGCTCCGGCCCGGTCGAGCTGAACGAGGAGACCGCCGGTAAGGCCATCGCGGGTGCCGAGTTCGTGCCGGCCTCCGAGGGCGACCTCACCCTCGACCTGTCGTCGATCTTCGGCAGCACCGAGGAAGGTGCCTACCCGCTCGTGCTGGCCACCTACGAGATCGTGTGCTCCGGCGGCTACGACGCCGACACCGCGGCCGCCGTCAAGTCGTTCCTGATCTCCGCTGCCAACGAGGGCCAGGAAGGCCTGTCCGAGCAGGGCTACGTCCCGCTGCCCGACACCTTCAAGAGCCGCCTCACCGAGTCGATCGACGCCATCGCCGCCGGATGACCGAGAGATCGCCCGGCCCCGAGTGACCGAGCGATCATCGACCCGCCCGTTCCTGACGAATACGCTGAGAAGGATTGCGAGCGCACATGAGTGACGCGCACAACACGTCGGTTCCCATCGCGGCCGACGAACCGACCCGCTCAGGAACGGGCGGTGTCACCGGCATCACGGAGGACACGATCAGCACCCCATCCCCATCCCCGGACCAGGCACGCAAGACCGTCGTGCGGCCGGGAGACCGAATCTTCAGCTCACTGGCATCGGGCTCCGCCGTCCTGATCTCGGTGATCATCGGCGCGATCGCGGTCTTCCTGGTCTGGCGCGCCGTCCCGGCGCTGCAGCGCAACCAGGTCAACTTCCTCACCAGCCGCGAGTGGATCACGCAGGACATCGCCGACATGGCGTTCGGTGTCCTCGATCTGTTCCAGGTGACGGTGCTCGTCTCGTTCTTCGCGCTGTTCCTCGCGATGCCCGTCGCACTGGGCATCGCGATCTTCCTCACCTCCTACTGCCCCGATCGGCTCCGGAAACCGCTGGCGTACGTCATCGATCTGCTCGCCGCGGTCCCCTCGATCGTCTACGGCCTGTGGGGCATGCTCGTCCTCGCCCCGTTCCTGCGCCCCGTGGCGGAATGGCTCAACACCGATCTCGGCTGGTTCCCGCTGTTCGCCACAGGCAGCGGTTCCATCGTGGGCGGCGGAACGATCTTCACCGCCGGCATCGTCCTCGCCGTGATGATCCTGCCGACGATCGCCGCGGTCAGCCGCGAGGTGTTCGTCCAGACCCCGGTGGCCCACATCGAAGGCGCTCTCGCGCTCGGAGCGACCCGTTGGGAGGTCGTGCGGACGACCGTCATCCCGTTCGGCAAGTCCGGCTACATCAGCGGATCGATGCTCGGCCTCGGCCGCGCGCTCGGCGAGACGATGGCGCTGTACCTCATCCTGCGCACCACCTCGCAGGCGTTCTCCTGGTCGCTGTTCGACGGCGGCGCGACGATCGCATCCAAGATCGCGCTCGGCTACGCCGAATTCAACAACGACATCCAGGCGGGTGCGTACATCGCCGCCGGCCTCGTGCTCTTCGTGCTCACCTTCGTGGTCAACGCCGCCGCGCGCATGATCGTCGCAGGAAAGAAGGACTGATCCATGTCGACCACCACGCTCACCTCTCCGGTCAAGAGCCCGGCCTTTCAGCGTGTCAGCGGACGTCGCCGCGCGAAGGACACCGCAGCCACGGTCCTCGTCACCCTCTCGGTCGTCGTCGCGCTGATCCCGCTCGCCTGGGTGCTGATCACGGTCGTCGCCAAGGGTCTTCCCGCGCTCGTGTCGCCGACCTGGTTCACGCACTCGCTGAGCGGACTGACGTCCTCGTCGATGGGCGGCGGCGTCTACCACGCTCTGGTCGGCACCCTCCTGCAGGGACTCGTGTGCGCGATCATCTCGATCCCACTCGGCGTCTTCGTGGCGATCTACCTCGTCGAGTACGCCGGCAGGTCCCGGCTCGGCCGGATCACGACGTTCATGGTCGACATCCTCAGCGGTGTCCCGTCGATCGTCGCGGCGCTGTTCATCTACGCCCTGTGGGTGTCCACCTTCGGCATGCCGAAGTCGGGTTTCGCGGTCTCGCTCTCGCTCGTGCTGCTCATGGTTCCGGTGGTCGTGCGCAGCACGGAGGAGATGCTCCGCATCGTCCCGCAGGATCTACGCGAGGCGTCCTACGCCCTCGGCGTGCCCAAATGGAAGACCATCGCGCGCATCGTGCTCCCCACCTCGCTCGCCGGCATCATCACCGGCATCATGCTCGCCCTCGCCCGCGTCATGGGTGAGACGGCGCCGCTGCTGATCCTCGTCGGCTACGCGCCCTTCATCAACTTCGGACTGTTCGGTGGCGAGCAGGGCACCCTCCCGGGTGTCATGGTCGCCGAGATGAACAACCCCACCGCCGCCGGTTCGCAGCGCATCTGGGGTGCCGCACTCACCCTGATCCTGGTCATCGCGATCCTCAACATCGCCGCCAAGTTGATCAGCCGGTACTCGCAGGTCGGCAAGAAGTAGTCCGCAGACTCTTTCTCACATCGATACACCAGTAGGGAGCCGGTAATGGCCAAACGTCTGGACCTCAAGGACGTCAACATCTACTACGGCAAGTTCCACGCCGTGGCCGACGTGACCCTGTCCGTGCCGCCGCGGAGCGTGACCGCCTTCATCGGCCCGTCCGGTTGCGGCAAGTCCACCGTGCTGCGGTCGCTCAATCGCATGCACGAGGTGACCCCCGGCGCCTATGTCGAGGGCTCGGTCCTCCTCGACGGTGAGGACATCTACGATCCGAACGTCGACCCGGTCGGCGTCCGAAAGACGATCGGCATGGTCTTCCAGCGGCCCAACCCGTTCCCCACGATGTCGATCCGCGACAACGTCGTGGCCGGCCTCAAGCTGCAGGGTGTGCGCGACAAGAAGACGCTCGACGAGATCGCCGAGAAGTCGCTGCGCGGCGCCAACCTGTGGAACGAAGTCAAGGACCGCCTCGACAAGCCGGGCGGCGGCCTGTCCGGCGGTCAGCAGCAGCGTCTGTGCATCGCCCGCGCGATCGCGGTGCAGCCCGACGTGCTGCTCATGGACGAACCGTGCTCGGCGCTCGACCCGATCTCCACGCTGGCCATCGAAGACCTGATCGGCGAGCTGAAGAAGGACTTCACCATCGTCATCGTCACGCACAACATGCAGCAGGCTGCGCGCGTGAGCGACCAGACGGCGTTCTTCAACCTCGAGGCGACGGGCCGCCCCGGCGGTCTGGTGGAGATCGACGACACCGAGAAGATCTTCTCCAATCCCAGCAAGAAGGCCACCGAGGACTACATCTCGGGCCGTTTCGGCTGAGCCTGCCCCCGACGTGCGAGACCCCGACCGGATTCGTCCGGTCGGGGTCTCGTCGGTTCGGAAGGTCCGTGACTCGAAGGTCAGTGACTCTCGGGGTAGACGGTCAGGCTGTCGACCTTCTCGACGAGCTGACGGATCTCCTCCTCGGTGGGGAGCTTGCCGGTCACGAGGAAGATCACCCGGCGACCCACCTCGACGGCGTGATCGGCGAAGCGCTCGTAGTAGCGGCCGAGCAGGGTGACGTCGACGGCCGCGGCGACGCCGTGCTCCCATTCGCGGTCCATGAGAACGGTGAACAGGTGACGATGCAGGTCGTCCATCGCCTCGTCCTCGTGGTGGAGGCGGGCGGCACGGGCGGGATCGCGGGTCTCGAGGATCTCGCGGGTCGCGGCACCGAGAGCCACCGCGATCCGTCCCATCTCGGCGAAGTACCCCTTCACCTCGTCCGGGAGCACATGATTGGGGTGACGCCGACGGGTCGCCTTCGCGATGTGCAGTGCGAGCGCACCCATGCGATCGATGTCGGCCACGATCTGGATCCCGCTGACCACGGCACGCAGGTCGCCGGCGACCGGACCCTGCAGCGCGAGAAGCTGGAACGCCTTCTCCTCGCAGATCGCGCCGAGTTCGGTGATCTTCTCGTGCTCGTCGATCACCTGCTCGGCGAGAGCGAGATCGGCTTCGAGAAGAGCTCTGGTGGACCGCTCCATCGCGGTTCCGGCGAGTCCGGCCATCTCCCCGAGGAGATCGCCGAGCTCACCCATCTGTTCGTTGTAGACGACGCGCATAATGGCACAGCCTACGACCTCGACCGGTCCGAACGGCGAGCATCGTATGAACCGCAGGTGAACGGCGTCGGCCGAACAGTGGCCTCTACGTGCACAGATCGTCGGCGGCGTTGGTGATCGCGAGATCCGCGGGAAGCTCCACCGACGACTCCGACCGGGTCTGGATCTTCGTCGGGGCGAGCGGCGTGCCTGCCGGGGTCGGAGCGACGACGGTGCCGTCGAAGCTGGTGCCCAGGACGATCTCCACGATGCTGCCGAGCTGGGCGGACGAAGGAGCTTCCTGTAGGACCGCCCCGGGGAAGGCCGAGGCGACGGTCGCGGCATCGGCTTCCTGCCCCGCACCGAAGCGGATCACGGTCTGGGTGCTCGTGCCCGATGCGTAGTTGCCGA
>NZ_AJVB01000062.1:0-13407 GCF_000278445.1 Rhodococcus sp. R1101 | reverse complement strand
GTCGATTCGTCTGCGGCCTATAATATTCCGGTCGTCGTCCGGTTCACCGGAGCGCTCGACGCAGACGCGCTCGGCCGTGCGATCGATGACGTCGTGGCCAGGCACGAGTCGTTGCGGACGGTCTACCCGGAAGTCGACGGCCGTCCGGTACAGCACATTCTCGGGGTGGACACGGTGCGGTCCGTGCTCGTCCCGGTCGACATCTCGCCGGATGCGCTGGCCGGCAGGATCGAACGGGTCGTCTCCACTCGGTTCGATGTCACACGTGAGGTCCCGTTCCTCGTCGAGCTCCTCCGGACGGCGCCGGAGGAGCACGTGCTCGTCGTCGCGGTGCACCACATCTCCGCCGACGGCTACTCGATGGGACCGCTGACCCGGGATCTTGCGGCTTGCTACGTGGCCCGACTCTCCGGTTCGGAACCGCGGCTCCCCGAATTGTCCGTGCAGTACGCGGATTACACGCTGTGGCAGCGCGAGATCCTCGGCGACGAGTCCGACCCCGGCTCGATGTCCTCCCGACAGGTGGATTTCTGGCGTCGCGCCCTCGACGGGATCCCCGACCGGATCGACCTTCCCGCCGATCGCCCGCGGCCGAAGGCGCAGTCGTATCGTGGTGCAAGCGTGGATGTCTCGATCGGTACGGAGGTCCACGCGGCGCTCCGGGCACTTGCGCAGGATCACGGCGCCACGCCGTTCATGGTGGTTCACGCGGCGTTCGCGGTGCTGCTCTCCCGGCTGTCCGGCATGCGCGACATCGTGGTCGGTACTCCCGTCGCGGGACGGAACGACCCGGCACTGGACGACCTCGTCGGAATGTTCGTCAACACCATCGTCTTCCGGGCCGAGGTAGATCTCGTGGAGTCGTTCTCCACGCTGCTCTCCCGGGTCCGGAAGGCGGACCTCGCCGCGTTCGCGCACGCCGATGTGCCGTTCGAGCGTCTCGTCGAGGTGCTCGATCCGGTGCGGTCTCTCGCGCACCATCCGTTGTTCCAGGTCGGATTGTCCTTCCAGAACCTGTCGCGCGCGTATCTCGACCTACCGGGCCTCGAGGCCGAAAGTCTCGCAGCGGAGAGGAACGTCTCCCAATTCGATCTGCACCTGATCCTCGCCGAACGCTACGACGGCGAGGGCGCGGTGGACGGGTTGGCCGGTGTGCTCACCTACGCGACAGATCTCTTCGACGAGTCCACCGCGCAGGCACTCGCGGGCATGTTCGTGCGCCTGGTTCGCGACCTCGTGACCGACCCGACGCGGCCGGTGGGCGACGCACAGATGCTCGACCCCGCGCAACGCACCCGCCTCCTGCACATCTCGGGCGGCAGGCGACACCCGGCCGACGCGCAGACGCTACCGGAGCTCTTCCGCAGAAACGTATCCCGTGTCCGGGAGGCCACCGCGGTGGTCCATCCCGGCGGACGAGCGTCGTACCGGGAATTCGCTGCGCGGGTGAACCGTACGGCGCGCGCACTCGTCGCAGCCGGTGTCGGACCCGAGACCCGGGTGGGACTTCTGATGCCGAACTCTCTCGAGCTCGTCGTCGCGATGTTCGCCGTCTCGACGGCCGGCGGCGCCTACGTTCCCCTCGATCCTTCTCTGCCGCCCGGCCGGATCGAACAGATCGTGGACACCGCCCGTCCCGCGCTCGTTCTCCGTTCGTCGACGACCACCGGCGCAACCCGCACGGTCGATACCCGTGACGCGGTTCTGTTCGACATCGACGACCCGGCGTGGGAAGAGTTGCCGGCGGACGAGTTCACCGATGCGGACCGGATTTCGCCGCTGTCACCCGACAATGCGGCCTACGTGCTGTTCACCTCGGGCTCCACGGGAACACCGAAGGGAGTGGTCGTCCCGCACCGGGCGGTGGTGAACCAGCTGGAATGGATCCGTTCCCGGTTCGGAGCGGACGACCGTGAAGTGGCAGTGCTGCACACACCGCCGACCTTCGATCTGTCGGTGTGGGAGTTCTGGGGTGCGCTCACTTCCGGTGGATGCCTGGTCGTTCCGCCGCCCGGACGGTATCTCGACCCTGCGGCGATGCTGGCCTTGATGGATCGGGAGGAGGTCACCACCTTCCACTCCGTACCGACCATGCTCGATATGCTCACCGCGGCAGCGACCGGCGGATACCCCGCCTCGTTGCGCCGGGTGCTGTCCATCGGGGAAGCGCTGTCGCCCGCCTCGGCCGAGGGATTCCGGAAGTGCTCGGATGCAGTGCTGACGAATCTCTACGGTCCCACCGAAGCGACCGTCTCGGTCACTGCCCACGAGGTGCGGGAGGACGACCGGCATGTCGTTCCGATCGGTGTGCCCGCATGGAACACGACCGTGCGCGTGCTCGACGGGCGCCTGAACCCGGTTCCGGTGGGGGTCGTGGGCGAGCTGTATCTGGGTGGGGTACAGCTCGCGCGCGGATACCTCGGCCGTACGGCGGAGACCGCCGCTCGGTTCGTCGCGGACCCGTTCGGCGACGGAAGGTTGTACCGCACTGGCGATCTCGTGCGGTGGGTGGAGACATCGACGGGCACCGAACTCGAGTATGTGGGACGTCGGGACCAGCAGGTGAAGATCCGCGGTTTCCGGGTCGAACTCGCCGAGATCGAGGATGCGCTGCGTTCGTGCCCGGGGGTGATCACCGCCGCCGCGGCGGTGCAGAAGGATGCGGACCGGGGAGACCGGCTGGTGGCCTTCGTCGTGGCGGACGACGACACCGACCTCGACGTGGAAGCGCTACGACCCGCTCTCACCGAGCGGCTGCCGGGATACATGATTCCGGCAGCGATCGGACTGCTCGACCGACTGCCCCGGGGGACCACCGGAAAACTCGACCGCAACGCTCTTCCCGTTCTGCGGGCCGAATCCTCTCGGTACCGTCCGCCACGGACGGACACCGAAGCAGCTGTCGCGTCGGCATTCGCTCGCACGCTCCGGATCGAGCGAGTGGGACGGGACGACGACTTCTTCGCACTCGGCGGTACGTCGTTGCTCGCGATCGCCGTCAACGGCGAGTTGGCGGCTGCGGTGGGGCACACCGTGCCGGTCGAGTGGATCTTCGACAGTCCTGTGGTCGCCGATCTCGCGGAACGGATCGATCGCACCGACCCGGCCGGCGAGGACGGACGCAGCGCAGCTTTCGACATCGTGCTACCGCTGCGCACACCGGATGCCGATGGTCCACCGGTGTTCTTCGTGCATCCCGTCGTCGGCCTGGCGTGGAGTTTCGCCGGGCTGGCCGAGTATGTGGAGGGCGGACGCCCGGTCTACGGACTGCAGTCGCCGGCACTGTCGGGTGACGCGCCGCTACCCGGGTCCATCGAGGAATGGGCGGCCGTCTACGTCGAAGCCGTTCGTGAAGTCCGGCCCGCCGGTCCGTATCACCTCGTCGGTTGGTCGATGGGTGGCGTCATCGCCCACGAGATGGCGGTCCGGTTGCAGCGTTCGGGATCGATCGTCTCGTCGCTGACCCTCCTCGACGCGCACGTACGGATCGTCCTGACCGATCGGGTCGATCCGGCGGAGGTCGCGATGGCAGGCCTGATCGGGACCGGGCAGGATGGCGACACACCGCCCGCGGGTGTGTTTCGTTTCACAAACAACCCGGCCGACGGCAACGGGCCGGCGCCCGGGTCGCTTCCCCTCGACGGAATTCTGCGCGGCATAACCCACTCGTTCGAGGTGCTCGAAGGTCACACACCGGGCCTGTTCGACGGGAACATGTTGTTCGTCGAAGCCGGGAAATCCTCCCGCCGGGAACAGCCTTCGCTGCGGGAGTGGGATCCGTTCGTCACCGGTCGCGTGGTGCGGCACGTCGTGGACGTCGATCACTGGGGCATCACCTCCGATGAAGGATGCCGTGAGATCGGGCCCGTTCTGGCGAAGTTCACCTCCGGTGAGAATGTCCGAATTGCCCAGTCGGGCAACCGGGGAGACGGAGTCGGTTCGTCCGTTCGGGTGGAGCCGTAGCCCGGCCTGTGCCAGACTCGATCACGATCGGCAGGTGTGGACCGGTAGTCGGGGACCAGTCCACACGGATGCTCGATCGATGGGCGCCGCGAACTCTCGCGACGTCTGGTTCTGCGTACCCCCGGCGAGATCGGGGAGGGCATGACCACCAGTGCAATCGGGCCGGAATCGAGTCCGGCGGTGTCCGCAGACGCTCACCGACAGCGCGGTTCTCGCCGGTGGAAGCACCGTCTACGCCGTCGTCCCGCCACCGCACTTCTCCCGCATCTGCTGGCCGCGGCGGTCGAGCGCGATCCTTCCGGTATCGCGATGGTCTCCGAATCGGGATCGACGACCTACGCGGAACTCGACGCCGCCTCGTCACGTCTGGCGCGACTGCTGATCGGCCGTGGTATCGGCCCCGAGGACGTCGTAGCGCTGGCTTTCGTCCGGTCGCCGGAATCGGTGGTCGCCACGTGGGCAGTCGCCAAGACGGGCGCGGCCTTCGTTCCCGTCGACCCCACATACCCGCCCGATCGGGTCGAGCACATGGTGATCGACTCCGGCGCTGTTACCGGACTGACCCTTTCGGACACCGCTTCCTCGTTGCCGGAGACCGTCGAGTGGCTGCGGATCGATGCACCGGACGTGTCGTCCGAAGCGGAGGCGCTGCCCTCGACCCCGGTGGGCTTCGACGAGCGACGCGGTCCGCTGCGACCGGACAACGCCGCCTACGTCATCTACACGTCCGGTTCGACCGGACGGCCCAAGGGTGTGGTCGTCACCCACACCGGTCTCGCGAACTTCTGTGCGGAGCAGGTCGAACGCTACGGCCTGACGGCCGATTCGCGCACCCTGCACTTCGCGTCGCCGAGTTTCGACGCTTCCGTACTCGAACTGCTCCTGGCGGTCGGGGCGTCGTCGACCATGGTCGTGACGCCGCGCTCGGTCTTCGGTGGTGGCGAATTCGCAGAATTCGTTCTGCGACACGGTGTCACCCACGCCTTCGTCACTCCGGCCGCGTTGTCCTCGGTGGACCCGTCGGGGCTCGGCGTGCTGAACACGGTCGTCGTAGGTGGTGAGGCATGCCCGCCCGAACTGGTGACGCGATGGGCTCCCGGACGCCGATTCTTCAACGGCTACGGCCCCACCGAGACGACGATCATGTCGAACATCTCCGACGAACTCGCTCCCGGCGACCGGGTGACGATCGGGCCCCCGATCCGCAACGTGTCCGAGTCCGTGCTGGACTCGCGTCTGCATCCGGTTCCCGCAGGTGTCGTGGGGGAACTGTACGTCTCGGGTCCGGGCGTGGCCCGCGGCTATCACGGACGTCCCGGATTGACGGCGACACGATTCGTCGCTGCCGCCGGAGGCGCCCGGATGTACCGCACCGGCGACGTCGTACGCGGACCCGAAAGCGCCGATGCGGGCATCGTCTACGTGGGCCGCAACGACTTCCAGGTGAAGGTGCGCGGTTTCCGCATCGAACTCGGGGAGATCGACGCGGCGCTGTCGTCCTTCCCCGGAGTGGATTTCGCCGTCACCCTCGGCCGTCCGACACCTGCCGGGGAGACACGCCTCGTGGCGTACGTGCACGGGGCCGGTGCGGCGCTCGATGCGGATGTCCTCACCCGCCACGTCGCAGACCTGCTTCCGGCGTACATGGTTCCCGCAGCCGTCGTCGTCCTCGACCGGATTCCCCTCACCCCGTCCGGCAAGGTCGACCGCGCCGCCCTGCCGGAACCCGGGATCACGGCCACCGAGTTCCGTTCCCCCGCGACGGTATCGGAACGGGCGATCGCCGAGGTGTTCGCCGACGTGCTCGGGGTGGACCGGGTCGGGCTCGACGACAACTTCTTCGATCTCGGCGGCAACTCGCTGCTCGCGACCTCCGTCACCGGTCGTCTCCGGACACGGCTCGGAGTCACGGTCGGTGCCGCGGCGCTGTTCGAGGAACCGACCGTCGCGGGACTCGCGTGCCGCCTCGACGCCACCTCGTCCGGCGGAACGGTGCCGCTCGTCGCACGGCCCAGACCCGCATGCCTGCCGCTGTCCTACGCCCAGCAGCGCATGTGGTTCCTCAACCGCCTCGATCCCGAGTCCGCCGTCTACAACATTCCGCTGGCGGTCCGGCTCGCGGGCACCCTCGACATCGACGCGATGCGTACGGCGTTCGCCGACATCGTCGAACGCCACGAGACCCTGCGCACGGTCTACCCGGAGGTCGACGGTACCGGGGAACAGCGCATCCTCGAACCCGGGAGGGTCACGGTCGACGTGCCGGTGGAGCAGATTCCGGCAGAGGCACTGGTCGAGCGGCTCGCGGCCGTCGCCGGACGTGGTTTCGACGTGACCGCGGAGGTGCCGGTCCGCGCGCACCTGTTCGAGACCGGAACCGACGACCACGTGCTCATGCTCGTGATGCACCACATCGCCGGTGACGGCACGTCGCTCGCGCCGCTCGTGCGCGATCTCGTGACCGCGTACACCGCCCGAGCCGAAGGCCGTTCGCCGGCGTGGACGCCGCTGCCGGTGCAGTACGCCGACTACACGCTGTGGCAGCGCGAGGTCCTCGGCAGCGACGACGATCCCGGGTCCGTCGCCGGCCGGCAACTGGCGTACTGGACCGAAGCGCTCGCCGGTATCCCCGACCACCTCGACCTCGCCACCGACCACGTCCGCCCCGCCATCCTCGGCTCGGGTGGCGGCACCGTGCGCACCGAACTCGACGGCGACACCTACGAGTCGATCACCGCGCTGGCACGCCGCACCGGGACGACGCCGTTCATGGTCGTCCACGCCGCGCTCGCGGCGCTGCTGGCGCGACTGTCGAACACCCACGATGTGGTGATCGGGACGCCCGTCGCGGGTCGATCGGCACCCGAGCTCGACGACCTCGTGGGCATGTTCGTCAACATGCTCGCCCTGCGCACCGACGTCGACCTCGGCGCGTCCTTCACCGAACTGCTCGACCAGGCGCGCCGGGTGGACATCGCGGCCTTCGACCACGCCGACGTCCCGTTCGAGCGGCTCGTGGAGGTGCTCGACCCGGTTCGGTCGCCGGCGCGCCATCCCCTCTTCCAAGTGGGCCTGTCGTACCACAATTTCACCCTCGACGCGCTCGAGTTGCCGGGCCTGCGGGTCGAACCGCTCGACGCCTCGTCCTCGTCGGTCCGGTTCGACCTCCACGTCACGATCGTCGACCGCGGCGTGAACGGCGGACCCGGCGGGTTCGACATCGAATTCGGTTACGCCACCGACCTGTTCGACGAGTCGTCCGTCCGCCGCATGGTCGACCGCTATCTGCGGATCCTGTCGGTCGTCGCCGACGACGCGGACGTCGTGGTCGGCGACATCGACCTGCACGATCCCGACCAGCTCGCCGCCATGCTCGAAGCATGGGAGGCCGAGCAGGTCGCGGTGGGCCCCGGCCGGACCCTCGCCGACCTGTTCGCCGACCAGGTCCGCGCAACACCGTCGGCCTGCGCGCTCGTCGATGCGAAGGGCGAACTCACCTACGGTGAATTCGCCACGCGGGTACGCCGTCTCGCACGGATGCTGATCGAACACGGAGTCGGTCCCGAGACGGTCGTCGCCCTCCCCATCCGGCGTTCGATCGATCTCGTCGTCGCGATGTATGCCGTCGTCGAGGCCGGCGGAGCGTACCTGCCGCTCGACCCCGACCATCCCCGTGAGCGTATCGAGTACATCGTGGAGTCGGCCGACCCGGCGTGTGTGCTCACCACCGGCCGCGACCGGATCGACCTCCCCGGTGACCGCCCGACGATCGAGGTCGACACGGTCGATCTCGCCGCGTACGACGGTCGCGCCCTGCGGAACTCCGACCGTCTCGCCCCCCTGCGCGCCGGGAACGCGGCGTATGTGATCTACACGTCGGGCTCGACCGGCCGTCCGAAGGGAGTCGTCGTCTCGCACGAGGCGATCGTCAATCAGCTGGTCTGGAAGAAGAACGAGTACCGGCTCGGCGAGGGGGACGCGGTCCTCCTCAAGACCGCCGCGACCTTCGACCTGTCGGTGTGGGAGTTCTGGTCGGCGCCCACCTCGGGTGCGAAACTCGTCGTCGCGTCGCCCGACGGACACCGTGACCCCGCCTACCTCAACGAGTTGATCCGCCGCGAGAACGTGACGACCCTGCACGTCGTCCCCTCGATGCTCGATGCGCTGCTCGACGACGCAGAAGGACAACTGCCGGGTTCGCTGCGGCGCGTCCTGGCGATCGGCGAGGTACTTCCGATCGACACCGCGGAACGCACCCTCGAGCACTCCGACACGGACCTCGTCAACCTCTACGGTCCGACCGAGGCGGCGGTCTCGGTGACGGCCCACCGTGTCACCGAGACGGCGGAAACATCCGTGCCCATCGGGGGACCGATCCCCAACACGCAGGTGTTCGTCCTCGACGACCGCCTGCATCCGGTGCCGCCGGGTGTCGCGGGAGAGCTGTATCTCGCCGGTGCCCAGCTCGCTCGCGGTTACCTCGGACGTCCCGAGCTCACCTCCGAACGGTTCGTGGCGAACCCGTTCGGTGCACCCGGTACGCGTCTGTACCGCACCGGCGACGTCGTGCGCTGGCGGTTCGACGAGGACGGGCTGTCGGGCACGCTCGAATACCTCGATCGCGCCGACTTCCAGGTGAAGGTGCGTGGTTTCCGCATCGAACTGGGGGAGATCGAATCGGCGTTGCGTGCGCTTCCGCAGGTTCGTGACGCCGTCGTCACCGTGCAGAACGGCGATCGGATCGTGGCATTCGTGGTTCCCGTCGCCGAATCCCCGGACATCGCGTCGATCCGCGCCGCGCTGACCCGGACCCTGCCGTCCTACATGGTCCCCCAGGGCTTCGTCACGCTCGACGTGCTGCCGCTCAACGTCAACGGCAAGGTCGACCGCAAGGCCCTTCCGGAAGCGGAGGTCGCCTCGGCGCCGTATCGCGCCCCGCGCAGCAGCACGGAGACGGTCGTCGCCTCGATCTACGCGGAAGTGCTCGGTACCCGGGACCGCGTGGGTCTCGACGACGACTTCTTCGGAATCGGGGGCAACTCGCTCAGCGCCGTGAAGGTCGCCGCACGCCTGCGGGACGTCCTCGACGCCCACGTCGAGTTGCCGTGGCTCTTCCTGCATCCGGGCGTCGAGGAGCTCGCCGCCCGGATCGATGCGCACGGCGACTCGGCGCGAGACGCACTCGGTGACGCAGGCCTGGATCTCGTTCTACCCCTGCGTACCGGTGGGGAGGGTGCGCCGGTGTTCTGCATCCATCCCGTGACGGGACTCGCATGGGGTTTCGCCGGTCTCGTCCCGTATCTGGGCGACCGTCCCGTCTACGGCCTGCAGTCGCCCGCCCTCGGGGCGAGTGGCGCTCTCCCCTCGAGCATCGATGCGTGGGCGGACGAGTACGCCGCGCGTATCCGGGAGATCCACCCGCACGGCCCCTACCATCTCGTCGGCTGGTCGATGGGAGGCATCCTCGCCCAGGCCGTCGCGGTACGACTGCGCCGCGCCGGGCAGGAGGTTCCGACCCTCGCGCTGCTCGACGCCTACCCGGAGGCACGAGGCGCTGCGGCTCCGGAGCGGGCGACCGCACCCACCGTCGCCGAGGTCCTCGGTTTCGGCGGGGACGTCCCGGAGGCCTCGGTGCCCTTCACCGAGCTCACCCCCGAGAACGCGCAGAAGATCGTCGAGGGTCTACCGGCCCCGTTCGACGTACTCACCCCGGAGCGGATCGCACGGATCGTCGAGGGTGTGCGTCACTCCTACACTCTCCTCGCGTCGCATCGACCCGAGGTCTACGACGGGGACCTGACGGTCTTCGTCGCCGAGGCCGATCGCTCCGCGTCATCCGCGGAGACGTGGTATCCGTTCGTGAACGGACTGGTGACCACGCGCGAGGTCCCCGTCTCCCACTGGGACCTCGCCACCCGGAAGGCCTGGGCCGTGATCGGTCCCGCCCTCGGCAGACGGCTCGATTAGGGGCGCTGACCGGCAAGAATTCGATATCTCTGCCGCATGGGGCGAACCGTCGAGGGTCGCCCCATGCGGGCGTGCCCGAGGCTCGCCGTAACATGACGCCTTGCCCCGCGATGCTCTAATGGGGCAACTGACCACCCGGTAACAACGGGTGGTCGCGGCCGAAACGGGACGTTCGAGGGAATCGGTACCAGTGGTGAGTGAGTTCTCGCGCGAGGTCGGCGGGCAGCAGGGGGACGAGGCGCGGACGAACCTCGACGGCGTCCGGAACGCCGATCCGGCTCGGACGGACCGCGGCAGCCGGCCCCGTCGGCGCCCTGCCCGGCGGCGCGGACCGCGTGCCGTGCTCCTTCCGCAGTTGCTCGCGGCTGCCGTGGAACGAGACCCGGCGGCCACGGCCGTGGTCTTCGGCGACCGTTCCCTGACCTACGCCGAACTCGACGCCGCGTCGTCGCGAACGGCTCGTCTCCTGATGAACCGGGGGATCGGCCCCGAGGACGTGGTCGCGGTATCGCTCGCCCGTTCGATCGAGTCCGTGCTCGCGGTGTGGTCGGTCGCCAAGTCGGGCGCGGCATTCGTTCCCGTCGACCCGAACTATCCGGCAGACCGCATCGAGTTCATGATCGCCGACTCCGGTGCACGCCTGGGTCTGACCCGAGCGGCCTCCGTTGCCGCGCTGCCCGAGACCGTCGACTGGATCGCGCTCGACGATCCGCAGACGATCACCGATGCCGAGGCTCTGCCGTCCGCTCCCGTGAGCTTCGACGAGCGGGTGCTGCCACTGCGGGCCGAGAACCCGGCCTATGTCATCTACACCTCGGGTTCGACGGGCCGGCCGAAGGGCGTGCCCGTCACCCACACCGGCCTCGACGACCTCGCGCAGGAAGTCGCGGCACGCTTCGATCTGACACCGCAGTCGCGCGTACTGCACGTGGCGTCGCCGAGCTTCGACGCGTCGGTCTTCGAATGGGTGATGACGATCTCCGTCGGCGCGACCATGGTCGTCGCCCCGCCCACCGTGTTCGGTGGGGACGAGCTCGCCGAACTGCTACGCCGCGAGCGCGTGACGCACGCCGTGATCACCCCGGCCGTGCTGACCTCGATCGATCCGAGCACTCTGACCGATCTGGAGATGGTGCTCTCCGCTGGTGAGGCATGTCCGCCGGATGTCGTGGAGCGCTGGGCACCCGGGCGCCGATTCTTCAACGGTTACGGACCGACCGAGTCGACGATCATGACGCACTGCAGCGGGCCGCTCGAGCCGGGACGGCCCGTGACGATCGGTACGCCGGTGCGCAATCTGAGCGCGGCCGTCCTCGATGCCCGCCTGAATCCGGTCGCTCCCGGCGTGGCCGGTGAACTGTACGTGTCCGGGACGGCTCTGGCCAGAGGCTATCGGGGACGCCCCGGTCTGACCGCAGAACGATTCGTCGCAGGACCGGGCGGTACCCGGCTCTACCGCACCGGCGATCTCGTCCGTACCTCCCGCGGCACGAACGACGAATTGATCTATCTGGGACGCAACGACTTCCAGGTCAAGATCCGCGGTTTCCGAGTCGAACTCGGAGAGATAGACGCAGCGCTCGCCGCCTGTGACGGAGTCGATTTCGCGATGACGGTCGGTCGCGAGACGCCGGCGGGTCAGGCGCAGTTGGTGTCCTACCTGCACTCCTCGGAGGGGGTGGGGATCGACACCCGCGTGATTACCGAAGAGATATCGAACGTTCTTCCGTCGCATATGGTTCCGTCGGTGATCGTCGTACTGGACGAGATCCCGCTGACGCCGTCCGGCAAGGTCGATCGCGCGGCGCTGCCGGACCCCGACCCGGTGACCGTCGAGTTCCGCCCGCCTGTCACGGATACCGAGATCGCTGTCGCCGAGGAGTTCGCGACGCTGCTCGGCCTGGAACGGGTGGGTCTCGACGACGACTTCTTCGATCTCGGTGGCAACTCGCTCGTGGCGACCCGGGTGGCGGCCCGGCTCGGTGAACGCCTCGACACCCGTGTGCCGGCCCGACTGTTGTTCGAGGGCTCGACCGTGGCTGCGCTCGCCGCGCTGATCGAACCCCTCGGCACCGGCGGCCGTATCCCGCTCACCGCCGGTACGCGGCCCGAGACGATTCCGCTGTCGCTCGCCCAGCAACGGATGTGGTTCCTCAGCCGGTTCGACACCGGCTCGGCAGCGAACAACATCCCCGTCGCGCTCCGGTTGCGCGGGGCGCTCGACGTCGACGCACTCCGCGCGGCGATCGCCGACCTCGTGGATCGGCACGAAACGCTCCGCACCGTCTACCCCGATCGCGACGGGGTGGGCAGTCAGGTGATCCTTCCCCCGTCGGCGGCCACCCCGACGGTGCGTGTCGAGGACGTCCCGGTCTCCGAAGTGGAGAACCGCGTCCTGCGCACCGTGTCGGCCGGTTTCGACGTGACGACGGAGGTGCCGCTGCGGCTCGAACTCCTGCGGGTCGCGCCCGACGAGCACGTCCTGGTCATCGTCGTCCACCACATCGCCGCAGACGGGGCGTCCACCGAACCGTTCGTACGCGACCTCGTCACCGCCTACCTCGCCCGCACCGCCGGAGTGGTCCCCGGGTGGCAACCGCTCGCCGTGCAGTACGCCGACTACACCCTGTGGCAGCGTGCGGTGCTCGGCTCCGAGGACGATCCCGATTCTCCGGTGGCGAAGGAGATCGCGTACTGGACGTCCGTTCTCGCCGACCTACCGGACCGGCTCGAACTCCCTACGGACCGGCCCCGGCCGGTCGAGGCGTCGGGCCGCGGCGCCACCGTCGATTTCGAGATCGATCCGGCACTGCACGCGGCCGTCGCCGAACTCGGCCGGGCAGCGGGATGTTCGCCGTTCATGGTCGTCCACGCAGCCTTCGCGGTGTTGTTGTCGAGGATCTCGGGCGCACGCGACATCGCGATCGGCACACCCGTCGCCGGGCGTGGCGAACAGGCCCTCGACGACCTCATCGGCATGTTCGTCAACACCCTTGTGCTGCGCACCGACATCACGCCCGACTTGACCTGCGCCGAGCTCCTGCACCGGGTCCGCGATACCGACATCGACGCATTCGCGCACGCCGATCTGCCGTTCGAGCGGCTCGTGGAGATCCTCGATCCGGTCCGCTCCGCGGGGCACCACCCGCTCTTCCAGGTCGCCCTGTTCTTCCAGAACATGGCGCAGCCCGAACTCGCGCTGCGCGATCTCGAGCTCGTACCGGTGGATCTCGGCGGAAGCATCGCCAAGTTCGATCTCCAGCTCACGGTGACCCCCCGGGAGGTGGACGGGCGCCCCGCCGGAATCGGAGCCCAGTTCACCTACGCCACCGATCTTTTCGACGACTCGACCGTTCGCACCCTGGCGGAGCGCCTGGTATCGGTGCTCGGAGCTTTCGCGAGCGACGCCGACATCCCGGTCGGGGAGATCGACCTGCTGACCCCGCACGAGCGTCATGCACTCACCGTCGGGGTCAA
>NZ_AJVB01000061.1:0-13471 GCF_000278445.1 Rhodococcus sp. R1101 | reverse complement strand
CACGACGACGGCCCACTGCCAACCGCGGTAGCCCGCAAGCTCCGCGACGAAGCGGTGGGTGGCCGAGCACTCGTCCTCGCGCGTCACGCCCAGATAGGCGCCGACTCCACCGTCTCCGAGTTCGTCGAGTGCGGCCCGAGCGAGGTCGGCGGCGTCGGCGAGCACGGAACGCACCGCCGGATCGACCACGGGGTTCGTTCCTCGGGAAGCGGAAGCAGAGGCAACACTCACGGCCCCCATTCTGCCTGACCTGTCGGCCCGGGCGCCCGCGGGTCGCGGAAGCTCGTACAGACGCGGGTCGCACACGCGATGTCAGGATGGGCGCGTGTCCCGTCTTCTCCTCTCGGCCGCGGTCGCGGCGATCGTCTGCGTCACCACCGCCGGATGCGGTGACGATCTCGTCGCCGAACCCGGGCCACCGGCCACCGAGCTCGGTGTGGAGGTCGTCGCCACACACCCTCACGATCCGGAGGCGTTCACCCAGGGCCTCGAGATCGACGAGGACGAACTGCTCGAAGGCACCGGCCGTGCCGGACACTCGTGGGTCTCGGCGCGGGAGGTCGACGTCGACGGCGGCACCCTCACACTCGCCGAAGCCGAACGCACCCGTGAGCCCGTCCTCGACGACTTCTTCGGGGAGGGCATCACCGTGGTCGACGACGAGCTGTGGCAACTGACCTGGAAGGACGGCACCGCCGTCGTGCGCGATCGCGACACGCTTCTCGAGAAGCGCCGCGTCGGCTACGACGGCGAAGGCTGGGGGCTGTGCGCCCGGCCCGGCCGTCTGGTGATGAGCGACGGCTCGGCCGAGCTGATCTTCCGCGACCCCACCTCCTTCGCCGAGATCGGACGCGTCACCGTGCACCGGGAGGGCCGCGCCGTGACGAATCTCAACGAGCTCGAGTGCGCCGAGGACGGCAGTGTCTACGCGAACGTCTGGCAGACGGACGAGATCGTGCGGATCGATCCGTCCACCGGCCGGGTGGACGCGCGGATCGACGCGGCGCCGCTGCGCGATCTGCTGCCCGACGGGGCCGAGGTGGACGTCCTCAACGGCATCGCGCAGATCCCGGGAACCGATCGGTTCCTGGTGACGGGCAAGTACTGGCCGACCCTGTTCGAGGTGCGTTTCGTGGGGTGATCCGGGTGGCATACCGATCGCGACACGCCTCACCGGGGCCACGACCCGCCCTTGTGTTACAGCCGCTACAGCGTGGGGAAGAATCGAAGACGTGACCGAACCGGACGAGCGACCCGCCCCAGAGGGGGCAGACCGACCTGCCCCGGGCTCGCAGCATCCGGGGTACAGCAACTATCCGCCTCCCCGCCGCGTCTCGGGACGTCGTACTCCCCTGCCACCCCTGCATCCCGTCGACCACCCGCACCGACCCGCGGGTGCGCCGGATGCCGATCGCGGGGAGTCCGCGTCCGGCACCGACGCACCGCGCGCTCCGCGCATGCCGCGGAAGCTGACGGTGACGCGGGTCGCGGCTCTGCGCAGCCGCGAACTCACCTCGAAGGGCATCGCGACGTTCCGCCGGGCCGCCACCGCCGACGGCGCCGACAAGTCGGGACTGACCGCGCTCACCTACGCGACGATGGCGAACTTCGCCTCCGATGCGGCGATCGCCGTCGCCCTCGCGAACACCCTGTTCTTCTCGGCGGCCACCGGGGAGGACAAGACGAAGGTCGCGCTGTATCTGCTCATCACGATCGCGCCGTTCGCGATCATCGCGCCGCTCATCGGGCCGTTGCTCGATCGGCTGCAGCACGGTCGCCGTCTCGCGCTGGCGACGTCCTTCGCGCTGCGCACGGTGCTCGCGATGGTGCTCGTGTTCAACTTCGACAGCTGGCTGCTGTATCCGGCCGCCCTGGGCATGATGGTGCTGAGCAAATCGTTCGCGGTACTCAAATCCGCGGTGACCCCACGCGTCCTGCCACCGGAGATCGATCTGGTGCGGGTGAACTCCCGGCTCACGGTCTTCGGCCTGGTCGGCGGCACGATCGGCGCCGGCGCGGTCGCGGCGGTCGCCGCGTGGGCGTTCGGGTCGGCGGGAGCATTGTGGCTGTGCGCCGGGATCACCGCCTTCGGCGCCTATCTGAGCATGCGTATCCCGGCGTGGGTCGAGGTCACCGAGGGCGAGGTACCGGCGACACTGTCGTACCACCGCTCCGATGCACGTACCGAAGTGCTGCATTCCGACACCGTGACCG
This sequence comes from Rhodococcus sp. R1101, assembly GCF_000278445.1. Lineage (NCBI taxonomy): Bacteria > Bacillati > Actinomycetota > Actinomycetes > Mycobacteriales > Nocardiaceae > Rhodococcus > Rhodococcus sp. R1101. The sequence goes on along the minus strand of NZ_AJVB01000061.1, from coordinate 11,257 downwards.
AGGTGATCGTCACCAAGTCCGGAAAACGGAAGCAGCCCCTCGGACGGGCCGTCGTGACCGGGCTGTGGGGCAACGGCACGATCCGCATCCTCACCGGCTTCCTCACCCTGTTCATGGCGTTCGTCGCGAAGAACACCACCGGACAGGATCCGCTGATGCAGGCCGCGATGCTCGGGGGTGTCGGCGCCGCCGCCGCGATCGGCAACTTCGCCGGCAATGCGACCGGAGCGCGACTCGCGCTGGGGCGGCCCGCCCTGATCGTCGTGCGGTGCACCGCGGCGGTCGTGGTCGTGGCCGCCGTGGTCGCCGCGACCGGCAACGTCCTGACCGCAGCCCTGGCGGCGCTGGTCGCGGCGTGCGCCAGCGCGCTCGCCAAGGTCTCGCTCGACGCGTCGCTCCAGCAGGACCTCCCGGAGGAATCGATCGCGTCGGGATTCGGACGGTCCGAGACGGTCCTCCAGCTCAGCTGGGTGTTCGGCGGGGCGATGGGCGTGCTGCTGCCCACCGAACTGTGGCTCGGATTCGCCGTGGTCTCCGTGGTGCTGGTCGTCGGATTCGCGCAGACGGTGCTGACATACCGTGGGGGGACGTTGCTACCGGGATTCGGCGGCCGTCGACCCGAACGCGTCTCCACCGAGACGACTGCCGGGCGACGACGCGCCGGCGGATCCTCCACCGAAGATTGGAACAGTTGAGTTGCAGGCCCGGACGAAGAAGACTCTCGCGCTGCTGCTGGTAGCCCTGGTGATCGTGGTGGGGGGAGTCGCCGCCACGGTGTGGAAACTGGTCGATTCGGCCGAGCCCACGCTTCCGACCATCACCGCGTACGCCCGGGGGAAGACCGTGACGGTCGACCCCGCGCAACACTGCAATCTCTATCTCGAGGACTGTGTGGAGAACCCCATCGGTCAGCTCGACGTGCCGGCGGGCTACCCGCTGCAGTTGTCGCTCCCCGCGGAGATCGCCGATGCTCCGTGGCGCATCATCACCGTCTACGGCGACACGCAGACCGGTCAGACCTACGTCGACGGCGCCATGTTCGAGGCGGGGGCACGTCGGACGCTCACTGTGAAGAGCTCTGCCGAGCTGCAGCTGCTCGGGGTCGAGATCCAGCTGCCGTCGGCCGTGGTCGACGAGGCCGGTGAACCGATCGCGCACGCAGTCTGGGCCGTGAAGACCTTCTGATCCGGCCGCACGAACGACGCCAGGCCGCTCTCGCCGGTAGCGAGGCGGCCTGGCGTGTTTCGTTTCTAGTGGTCGAGCTCGCGCGCGATCGCCCGCATGACCTCGGAGATGCGCTGACCGGTCTTGCGGTCGGGATAGCGCCCGCGCCGCAGATCGGGCTGTACCGCTGCTTCGAGCAGCTTGATCATGTCCTCGACCATGCCGTGCAGCTCGTCCGGTGCGCGGCGCTTCTGCTGGACAGGAGCCTCGCGGCGTCCCTGCCGCAGCGTGGGTTGCTCGAGGAGCTCGACCTTCAGCGCCTGCGGACCCCGGCGACCCACTGCCATGCCGAACTCGACGCGCTGCCCGGGCTTGAGCGCTTCCACTCCCTCGGGGAGCGCGGAGGCACGCACGTAGACGTCCTCGCCCTCGTCCTGGGACAGGAAGCCGAAGCCCTTTTCGACGTCGTACCACTTCACCTTGCCGGTCGGCACCGCGCTCACCCGCTCCTCGACAGCTGTGCCCCCACGGGGCAACCCGTTTACCATGCAAAACAACGCGCCCCGACTCGGTCGAGTGGGACGCGTAGACGCCTGCCAGTGTACCTGCCGGGGTGTGCGTCCCCCCGAATCGTCTTCCCGCTCCCGGACCTCACCGCCGGACCCCGCGACGACTACCGTGGTCACGTGGGTACTTCATCTTCGGATTCGTCCGCCGCTCCGCGTAACGGCCTCCTGAAGGCCGCGATCGTGTGTTTCGCCGTCGGCGTGGTGGCCGTCCTCGCCATCTTCCTCACCCCGGTGATCACCGACGGCAAGCCCGGGCTCGTGCTGTATCTGCTGACCCTCGCCTGGCCGCTGGGCTTCGCACTCGCCATCGCCTTCGCGCTGAGCTCGGGCCGGCGCGCACGGAACGGAGACCGGACATGAGGATCCTCCTCAACATCATCTGGCTGATCTTCGGCGGCCTGTGGCTCGCGCTCGGCTATTTCGCGGCCGGCCTGATCTGCTGCATCCTCATCATCACCATCCCCTTCGGCATCGCGTCGTTCCGCATCGGCGTCTACGCGTTGTGGCCGTTCGGCAAGACGACGGTCGACAAGCCGACGGCCGGTACCGCGTCGCTGATCGGAAATGTCATCTGGATCGTGGTCGCCGGCATCTGGCTGGCCCTCGGGCACATCGCCACGGCGATCGCCATGGCCGTGACGATCATCGGTATCCCGCTCGCGATCGCGAACCTGAAGATGATCCCGATCTCCCTGATGCCCCTGGGGAAGGAGATCGTTCCTGTGGACACCCGCCCGAGTTACATGTGATCTTTATCACATAACAGCGGGATAACGAGCGGGACTCGAAACGGATTTTCGGGTACCCGAACCCCACTACCTGGGACTTTATTCCCTGGTACGCGACGCGCGCGTTCGCCGACCTTCGAATCGACGCGTTATCAATTGGTGACACTTCGCCCTCGGCCCGTTACCGTCATCTCCGGTCGAACCGCCAGGCTCGACCGGTCCGGAACCGCCGCGCCAAATTCCTGTCCCGTGGTTCCGGAAATCCCGACGAACGATCCACAGGGGACAGGAAACGGGGGACCCACCGGTCTCCCAGGAACCGACCGGCCCACAGCCGGACGGTGTCCAGGAGGCCCGGGCCGACGCAAGCGCGACGGCCCTCGGGGTGAAGCCGAAGGCACTCCCAACGGAGTGACACGGCCGGGCAACCTCTTCAGCCCGAACCCGACAGCTGACCTCGTAGGTGCGTACGGAGAGGAACACGGAACCGACATGAGCGGACGCCATCGCAAGCCCACCAATACCGGTCGTACCGTCGCGAAGTTCGCGCTGACGGGTGCAGTCCTCGGCGTCACGGGTGTCGCGTTCAGCGGCACCGCCGCTGCCGCCCCCGACTCCGACTGGGACCGCCTCGCACAGTGCGAGTCCGGCGGCAACTGGGGAATCAACACCGGCAACGGCTACCACGGTGGCCTGCAGTTCTCGCCGAGCACCTGGAACGCCTACGGCGGCCAGGAATACGCTGCCTCGGCCAGCCAGGCCAGCCGCGAACAGCAGATCGCCGTCGCCGAGCGTGTCCTCGCCGGCCAGGGCTGGGGCGCATGGCCCTCCTGCTCGTCGAGCCTCGGACTGTCGAGCGCGCCCACGCAGCGCTCCGTCGACACGGTCCCCAGCGCTCCTGCGGAGACCCCGGCCCCGAGCATCGAGAACGCTGTCCCGCAGCTTCCGGAGACCCCCGCCCTCCCCGCCGATGTCCAGGGCATCCTGGCCGGCTTCGAGCAGGGCGTCACCGCGCTCCAGGACGCCGGCGTCGAGCTCGACCCGAACATCCTGGACGCCGTTCGCGCGGTGCTCCCGCAGTAACACTCCGAACATCCCGGGAAGGCCCCGCACCACTGGTGGTGCGGGGCCTTTCCGCATGCGCGGACTCGGCATGGGCCCTGAGAACGACGACGCCCGGCCCCTGCGAAGGGACCGGGCGTCGTGCGGAAGAGCCGAATCGGTGATCCGCGATCAGCGGTTGATCACCGTCTTGGGGTGCGTGTAGGGCAGGTCCTCGACCGGCAACGGGAACACGGTGTCCTCACCGTAGGGGGAGAGCGGACCGGATCGCGTGGACGACAGTTCGGTGACAGCGTGCTCACCGTCGGCCAGCTCGGGCCATCCGTGGTCGACATAGTGCTTTTTCGAAGAGGTAGCCATGCGCTCATTTTGGCAGGTGAGTTCGGGGCCTGCTACCGCAGGTCTCTAATCTGGAGGGGATGTCCCCGACCACGCCCGCTCCCGACACCGCCTCGGACTCCCTCGCCCGCTGGCTGGCAGGTCGACGCGACACGGATCTCGCTGCCACGCTGCGTGCCCGGCCCGACCTCGTGGTGCCGCCACCGGCGAGCATGAACGTGCTCGCCAACCGGGCACAGCAACGCGCCTCGGTGTTCCGTGCTGCCGACGAACTCGACACCGCCACCTTCGGAATCATCGAGGTGCTGGCGCGTCTCGGAGCGGTCGTGTCCCCCGTGGCCCGGGCTGCCGTACTCGACGAGGTGTCCGGCCGGCTCAGCGCGAGGAATCTCGACCGGATCCTGTCCACCCTGCGGTCGCTGCTACTGGTCTGGGGATCCACCGACGAGTTGCGTCTCTCCGCTGCCGCCGTGGACGCCGTCCCGTGGCGCGTGGGACGCAGCAGCGACGTCGCCGGTCCGTCCCGGCAGGAACTCGACGATCTCCTCGCGGCGCTACCGCCCGAGCAGCGCAGCATCCTCGACACCCTGTCCCGTACGTCCCCGATCGGCCGTACCCGCGACGCCGCGCCCGGAACACCCGACGAGCGGCCCGTACAGAAACTGCTCGCCGCCGGACTGCTCCTCCGCATCGACGACGAGACCGTCGAACTCCCCCACCGGGTGGGTCAGGCGCTGCGCGACGACGCCCCCTTCGACCCGGCGGCGCTCGCTCCCCCGCGTGCGCCGAAGCCCACCCGGTCCACCGCCGACGTCAACGCGACCGCCGCCGGTGCCGCCCTCGAACTGCTACGGCACTGTGAGGACGTCCTCGACGTGCTCGGCGCGCAACCCGCCCCCGTCCTCAAGGCCGGCGGACTCGGTGTCCGCGAACTGCATCGCATCGGGAAGTCCGTCGGCCTCGACGACGACGAGACGGCGCTGGTCGTCGAGGTCCTCGCCGGCGCCGGGCTGATCGCGCGTGGCCTTCCCGACCCGCCCACACCCGGCGACGACGATCACTGGGCCCCCACCACCGCCACCGACGCGTGGCTGGCGTCCTCCCCCGCCTACCGCTGGGCGGTCCTGGCCGGCGCCTGGCTCGACCTGCCGCGGCGCCCCTGGCTGATCGGCCGGCGCGACCAGAACGACAAGCCGGTCGCCGCACTCTCCGACGAGGTGAAGTCCCCCACAGCCGCCCGCGATCGGCGACTGCTGCTCGACGTCCTCTCCGACGTGCCGGCACTGGGCGCGGACGTCGCCGATCTCCGTGCCGCTGCGGCGTGGCGTCGTCCTCGCTGGGCGGGTCGCTTCGACACGACGAGCGTCGTGGAGACCGTGCGTGAGGCGACGACCCTCGGTCTCGTCGCGCACGGCATGCTCGCGTCGCCCGGTAAGGCGTTGCTGCACGGCGGCGACGCCGAGGCCGAGATGGCGGCCGTGCTGCCCGAACCCGTCGACTACGTGCTCGTCCAGGCCGACCTGACGGTCGTCGCTCCCGGACCGCTCGTCCCCGAACTCGGCGAGCGGATCGCACTCGTGGCGGACGTCGAATCGGCCGGCGCCGCGACCGTCTACCGGATCGGCGACAGCAGCATCCGGCGCGCGCTCGACGCCGGTCTCGGCGCGAGCAACCTGCACGGTCTGTTCGCGACGCATTCCCGTACCCCGGTACCGCAGTCGCTCACCTATCTGATCGACGACGTCGCGCGTCGCCACGGACGTCTGCGCGCGGGTGTTGCGACGTCCTTCGTCCGCGCCGACGACCCAGCTCTCCTCACCGAGGTGTTGTCCGCCCCGGTCGCCGCGATGCTCGCTCTGCGTGCGGTCGCTCCGACCGTCGCGATCTCGCAGGCGCCGCTCGCCGAGGTGCTCACCGAGCTGCGTGCCGCGGGCTTTGCTCCGGCCGGAGAGGACGCCTCGGGAGCGATCGTGGATCTACGGCCCCGAGGGGCCCGTGTCGCGATGCCGCGCACCCGCGCCCGTTACGCCGGACCGACCGCGCCGAGCGGCGAGCAGCTCGACACCCTGGTGCGTACGCTGCGCGCCGGCGACCGTGCGGAGGCCGCGACGCCGACGGCCTCGGCGCGCGGCGACGGCAGCAGATCCGGGGGCGCGGCGACTCTCGCGCTGTTGCAGCTCGCCGTGCACGGCAAGCGCAGCGTCACCCTCGGCTACGTCGACGCCCAGGGGGTGGCGACGCGGCGGATCGTCGACCCGGTGTCGGTGGGCGGCGGGCAGGTGCAGGCTTTCGACCCGGCGACGGGCTCGGTGCGCAGCTTCGTGCTCCACCGTGTCACCTCGGTGGCGCTGGTCGACTGACGACAGAACCGGGTGCGGCCGTCGGCATTCGGCGGCAGGTCGCGCACGAGTCCGTCCCCTCCATGTGCTCCCGTGGAACAGATTCCGCGGCAATGGATTCGAGTCGTCGATCACCGATCTGCTCGACATCGGACCGGTGGCACCATCCGGCTTCGCCGAGGAGCGCCGAGGTCTCCTCGGCCACTCCTCGCGCACCCTCGTTCTCGTACCGGTTCGAGTACCGGCGAGGGTCCGTTCCACCGGTGACGCGATCTCGGGTGCGACAGGAACAGACGCGCCGTGAAATCGACTCCGGGAACCCGGACGCCCGCACTATTTCTGCATTGTGTTCGGATGGCGCACAGAATATTTCGGGCGACTGGCTTTTTCCCGGAAATGACGTATGGTGTGGTCCTGTCGAGTGGTTGTTCATCGAAGATGGAGTGACAATGGCCGACAAGGGCAAGAATCCGAAGAAGCCTGCGAAGTCCCTGAAGGAACGTCGACAGGAGAAGCGGCAGAAGACCGCCGAAGCCGGAGAGTTCATTCGTAAGCGGAAGCGGAGCTGAATCCACTTGCAGGCCATGGATCTCGAAATCGCAGCGCTCGAAGCGCTGTACGAGAAGATAAGTGGATTGTCCGGTCGGGAATCGGGCACCGACGCGCAGCGGCACGGATATCGGTCCGCACTGGCGCGTGCGCGTGTGTTCGTTCTCGACGAGCGTGCCGGCGCGATGAAACAGCCGGCCTGAGAACAGAGAATCGGTACTGGAATGAAGCGGACGCTGCATGCCCTGGACAGGATCCAGGAACGACTCGAGTCGGAATTGGATTCGAGGCCTCCGGCCTCCGAGAAGGACGCCGGCTACCGGTCCGGGATCTCCGAGGCGCTGGTGTGCGTGATGGAGGTGCGGCAGTCGCTCGCACGGTGAGTACGTCGTGAAGCCGGGTCGGGCGTGTGGTCCTCACAGGGATCGCACGCCCGATCCTGTCGTGGTGGCGCGGTACGGCCCGAACCTGGAGAATGGGAAAGTTCAACTTTCTACCCACAGGAGGCACTCGTGGCCGACGGACCGCTCATCGTCCAGTCCGACAAGACCGTGCTCCTCGAGGTCGACCACGAGGGCGCCGACGCGGCTCGTCAGGCGATCGCACCGTTCGCCGAACTCGAACGCGCCCCCGAGCACATCCACACCTACCGGGTGACGCCGCTGGCACTGTGGAACGCCCGTGCCGCCGGTCACGACGCCGAGCAGGTCGTCGACGCGCTGGTCTCGCATTCCCGGTTCGCCGTCCCGCAGGCGCTGCTCGTCGACATCGTCGACACCATGAGCCGCTACGGGCGTCTCCAGCTGGTCAAGCACCCCGCGCACGGCCTGACCCTGGTCAGCCTCGACCGCGCGGTGCTCGCCGAGGTTCTCCGGAACAAGAAGATCGCGCCGATGCTCGGCGCCCACATCGACGACGACACGGTGATCGTGCACCCGAGCGAGCGCGGACGTGTCAAGCAGATGCTGCTGAAGATCGGCTGGCCGGCCGAGGACCTTGCGGGCTACGTCGACGGCGAGGCCCACCCCGTCTCGCTGGACTTCGAGACGAACCCGTGGCACCTGCGCGACTACCAGGAACTGGCCGCCGACTCGTTCTGGGCAGGCGGCTCGGGCGTCGTGGTGCTGCCGTGCGGCGCCGGAAAGACCATGGTCGGTGCCGCCGCGATGGCGAGGGCCGGCGCGACGACGCTCATCCTCGTGACGAACACCGTCGCCGGGCGGCAGTGGAAGCGCGAGCTGATCGCCCGCACCTCCCTCACCGAGGAGGAGATCGGCGAGTACTCGGGTGAGAAGAAGGAGATCCGCCCGGTCACCATCGCCACCTACCAGGTGATCACCCGCAAGTCGAAGGGCGAATACCGCAATCTCGAGTTGTTCGACTCCCGCGACTGGGGGCTGATGATCTACGACGAGGTGCACCTGTTGCCGGCACCGGTCTTCCGGATGACCGCCGACCTGCAGTCCCGCCGGCGCCTCGGCCTCACCGCGACCCTCGTGCGCGAGGACGGACGCGAAGGCGACGTCTTCTCGCTCATCGGCCCGAAGCGGTTCGACGCGCCGTGGAAGGACATCGAGGCCCAGGGCTGGATCGCGCCCGCCGACTGTGTGGAGGTTCGCGTCACCCTCACCGATGCCGAGCGCATGGCGTACGCCGTGGCCGAGCCCGAGGAGCGGTACAAGCTGTGCTCGACCGCCCGTACCAAGATCCCGGTGGTGAAGTCGATCCTCGCGCAGCACCGCGATGCACCGACGCTGATCATCGGCGCTTACATCGATCAGCTCGACGAGTTGGGTGAGGCGCTCGACGCCCCGGTCATCAAGGGTTCGACGAAGACGAAGGAACGCGAGGCGCTGTTCGACCGGTTCCGTGCCGGCGAGTTGAAGGTGCTGGTGGTGTCGAAGGTCGCGAACTTCTCCATCGATCTGCCGGAGGCCTCCGTCGCGATCCAGGTGTCGGGCACGTTCGGGTCGCGGCAGGAGGAGGCCCAGCGCCTCGGGCGGCTGTTGCGTCCCAAGCACGACGGCGGGCAGGCCCACTTCTACTCCGTCGTCTCGCGCGACACCCTCGACGCCGAGTACGCCGCGCACCGCCAGCGGTTCCTCGCCGAGCAGGGCTACGCGTACCGGATCACCGACGCCGACGATCTGCTGGGCCCGCAGATCGGCTGACTGCCCGCGGGAGGCCGTTCGGGGCTCCCATAAGCTGGTGGCGTGCGCCGCTTCGACTTCCCCCTGGACCTCCCCCATGCCAAGGCCGTGAACCAGACCCTCGCGGACGTCCGTCGTCTGCGGTGGTCGGCGATATTCGTCGGCGTGGTGTGTGTCGCCGGTGCGGTGGGCCTGTTCCTGCTCGGCGAGAGCTGGTCGTACATCGTCGCCGCCGTGCTGGCGGTGGCGGCCGCGACGTCGGTGTGGGTGGCGCTGTGGGCACCGCGCAAGGTCGGGACCATCGAGCAGCTCTATCACGACAGCCCGCTCGTTCCGGCTGTCGTCGCGGCGAAGCGCGCCCGCGGGTTGACGCTCCTCGCTCTGGTGGACATCGCGAAGCCCGAGACGACGGGCCGGCACTTCGCCCTCGTCACCCGCAACGTGGAAGCGGTCCCCGGCCACCGCATCGCGATCGGCGAGCGGGTGCCGTGTGCCGCGGTCCTCTCCGACCGCACGACCCGCAACGACTCGGGTGTGTGGCAGATGGTCGGGCCGATGCCGATCGCGTGGGGCACCCGCGACAAGAAGGTCATCGCCGATGCCGTCGCACAGATTCCCGACGTCGAGTGGCGCGTGCTGAAGGACCAGCTGAAGAGGGTGGACGAGGTCGATGCCACCGACGAGCGTCGTCTCGAGCTGTCGAGCAAGGAACTGCCGCCGGAATTGCGGTGACCCGGAAGTTCGGTGACATGGAGATCCGCACGCTGACCGACGACGTGGTGGTGCTCTCGCCGCCTCGCTCGGCCGATGTCGACGCCATCACCGAAGCGTGCCGGGACCCGCTGATCGCCCGCTGGACCACCGTGCCCTCCCCCTACACCCGGCCGGACGCGCGGCATTTCGTCGAGGACATCGTTCCGGCCAAGTGGGAGAACGGTTTCCCCGATTGGGCGATACGATCCGCCGCAGACGGGGTGTTGTGCGGCATGGTCGGATTCGTCCCGCGCGAGAGCGCGGACCCGGAGATCGGCTACTGGATCGCCCCGGCCGCGCGGCGCCGGAGTCTCGCGACCGCCGCGGTACGACTGGCATGCGGTTTCGCGTTCGCCCCGGACGGCCTGAACGTCCGGCGGGTCGCCTGGCGCGCCTTCGTCGGCAACCGTGCCTCCGCTGCCGTCGCACGGCGGGTCGGATTCCGGTACGAGGGCATCGTCCGGAACGGTCTCGTCCAGCGCGGCGTTCCGCGGGACGTGTGGGTCGCCGGACTGTCTGCCGACGACCCACCCGGACCGTGGACGGCTGGCCTCTGTAGGCCGTCACGCGAGGTGAGGAAGCACTTCCTTCTCGAGCAATTCCAGCCCCGAGGTGTCGTAGGCGGCTTCGGGCACGTAGAAGATCGCGTACTCGAGCCCCTGCTTCTTCAGCGCAGTGAGGTTCTCGATGATCTGCTCGGGGGTACCGACGGCAGGCATCCCCCGGAAGGCGTCGAGCGCCCCGTCGGCCTTCTCCGGTCCCACGATCGGTTCGAGACGGGCCCGCAGCGCCTCGAGTCGGTCCTGTACCTCGGCTTCGGTGCGGCCGATCGCCACGTTGTAGTTGGCCGACCGCACGATCGCGTCGAAGTCGGTGCCGACCTCGGCGCAGTGCTCCCGCAGGATCTCCGATTTGCGCGCGAAACCTTCGGGTGTGCCGTCGAAGTTGGTGTACCGCGCGTACTTCGCGGCGATCTTCAAGGTCACCTTCTCGCCGCCGCCCGCGATCCACAACGGAATACCGCCCTCCTGCAGCGGAAGCGGGCGGACGATCGCGCCGTCGACGGTGTAGTGCCTGCCGGAGAAGGTCGCGGAACCCGTGGTCCAGGCCTGCCGGAAGATCTGCACGCCCTCGTCGAGGCGGCGCAGTCGCTCACCCGCCGACGGGAAACCGTAACCGTATGCGCGCCATTCGTGTTCGTACCACCCACCGCCGATCCCCATCTCGATGCGTCCGCCGGAGATGATGTCGGTGGTGGCCGCGATCTTCGCCAGGTGGGCCGGGTTGCGGTAGGCCATGGCGGTGCACATCTGGCCGATGCGCACGCGCTCGGTGACGGCCGCGAAGGCCGACACGAGGGTCCATGCCTCGTGGGTGGCCTCGTCGGTGGGTGCAGGGACGGTGTGGAAATGGTCGTACACCCAGATCGAGTCCCACGGGCCGCGATCGGCGCGGACCGCGAGGTCGCGCATCACCTGCCACTGGTCGGAGGGATCGATGTCGACGAGGTCCAGTCGCCAGCCCTGGGGGACGAACAATCCGAAGCGCATGCGGGTCCTAAGGTCGAAGTGACGGTGTTCGGTGCCGGTTCGGCCGGCACCACC
>NZ_AJVB01000060.1:0-13631 GCF_000278445.1 Rhodococcus sp. R1101 | reverse complement strand
GTGGCCACCGAGCGCTCCGGCGGGCGGGTCGGAGCGGTTGTCGGCTTCGGATCCGAGGAAGGTATCGGTCTCCATGAGCCATTTGCGGACACTGCCGATGCCGCCTCGCCATTGGCCGGGGGCAGGAGCTTCGTCGCGGAGTTCGTATCGGAGGGCACGCATGGCGTGGTTGAGTTCGAGTTCTTCGATGGGGTTGTTGCGGGTGTTGGCCATGAGCGAGTCGACGGCGTCCATGCCGTCCTTGCCGTTACGTCCGCCGTACGAGCCTTCGTTGATTTCGATGTAGACCCAATAGGATTCGCCGTCTTCGGCGACACCGGAGTAGGCGATGGCGCACAGTGCTGCCGACGACCCGGCGATCGCGTGGTCGGGGAGCACGGGTGCCAGGGCGAGGTTGATGGAGTCGAAGATTCGGTTCACCTGGGAGAACCGCGCGAAACACGATGCCGGGAAGTCCGGGTTGAAGATCGTTCCCTCGGGTGCGTATGCCTTCACCGGGCGGAAGCAACCGTCGTTCTGGGGGACGAATTCCTCGGTCAGGTCTTCGTCGAGCAGGATGGTGCGGATCGCGGCGACTGCGACAGGGAGGACGGATCCTTCGAAGGGCACGTTGAAGGCGGTGGGGACCTGGTCGTTGGAACCGGTGAGGTCGATGAGGATGTCTTCTCCCTCGACCTGCACGCGCACGGCGACCTTGAGGGGGACACCGCGGTTCTTTCCGTCGTCGTCCAGATAGCCGACAGGTGCTTCGTAGCTGCCGTCCGGGATCTCGCGGATTCGGCTTCGAAGCATGTTCTCCGAGTAGTCCATCCACCGTTCACTGGCGCTCATGACGGTGTCGAGGCCGTACTTCTCGAGCAGTTCGACGAATCGCTTCTCACCGATGCGCGCGCAGGCGATGAGTGCTTCGAGATCGCCTCGGTTCTGTTCGGGTGTGCGGACGTTGTCGAGGATGTGCTGGATGAGATAATCGTTGCGGACTCCCGCGTCATAGATCTTCATCGAATCCATGAGTTTGCCCTCGGCCCAGACGTCGACGACGTCCATGCACAGGCCGGGGAAGTTGCCGCCGACATCGGATACGTGTCCGGTGCATCCGGCGAATCCGATGTGTTCGCCCTCCCAGAAGATCGGGATGATCACGCCGTAATCGGGGGAGTGGGCTGCACCGTGATACGGATGGTTGTGCAGGACGACATCGCCGGGCCGGTAGGTGCCGGCGAGTCTACGGTTGACGCCCCGGATGTAGGCGGGGATCGAACCGCAGTGCATCGGTGTCGAATCCGATTCGCACAGTTCGCGGCCGTTGATGTCGAAGATGCCGGCGCCGAGATCTTCGGATTCGCGGATCAGGCTCGAGTAGGCCATGCGGTAGAGGACCTGCGCCATCTCCTTGGCCATGGACTGCAGTGCACCGCCGATGACGCGCAGGGTGATCGGGTCGACCTCCACGTCGTTCCACGTACGGTGGGATTCGCCCGCGAGCGATACGCCGGTTTTGGGCATCAGGGTCTTGCTCATGCGGGCTTCCTCTCGATGATGATGTGGCCGACCGCGTCGACGGTGGCGTGCTGATTCATGCCGATGATGGTCGTGGAATCGAACTGCTCGACGATGGCGGGGCCTTCGATGGTGTTGCCGGCCAGGAGAAGCGAGCGGTCGTAGACGGGGGTGTCGATCCACTGCGGCGCGGCTGTTTCGTCGCGCCAGAACAATGCGCGGGTCATGGTCTTGATCGCCGCGGAACCGTCGGCGGTGCCTGTGTCGATCTCGGTGATACGGACGTGCGGTACGGCGCCGACACCGGTGACGCGGATGTTGATCAGCTGCACCGGCTTGTCGTCGAAACGCTGGGAGTAGGTCCGCCCGTGTGCCTCGTGAAAGGCCTCGGAGACGGTCTTGACCCAGACGTCGTCGATCTCGCCGTCGGGTGCCGGGACCCGCAGTTCGTAGCCCTGACCGACATAGCGGCAATCCACACTACGTTCGAGCGAGATGTTCTCGGCGGGAACGCCGTCGGCTTCGAGTTGAGCGATGGCCTCGCGGGAGAGCCGGTCCATCTGGGTCCGCAGCAGGTTCAGATCCGCGTCCGCGGAAGACGTCCACACCGTGGTAGGGATTTCGTACCGGATGTCGGTGGTCAGCAGGCCGACCGCGGAGGTGATGCCGGGGTGCCCGGGCACGACGACACGCGGAATACCGAGTTGGTCGGCGATCTGCCACGCGAAGAGGGGACCGGCGCCGCCCTCGGCGATGAGCGAGAAGTCGCGCGGATCGTAGCCTTTGCGTACCGAGTGGAGGCTGATCGCTTCGGTCATCGAGTGGGCGAGGATCTTGAAGATCCCCATCGCGGCTTCGTCCACGCCGGTTCCGAGCTTGTCGGCGATGTGGGTCCGGATCGCGGTGCGGGCCAGCTCGGGTTCGACCTTCATGGTGCCGGACAGGAAACTGTCCTTGCGCAGCCAGCCCATCATGACCATGGCGTCGGTCGAGGTCGGTTCGGTGCCGCCGCGGGCGTAGCAGGCGGGTCCGGGGAATGCGCCGGCGCTTCGGGGCCCGACCCGGAACATGCCGCCTTCGTCGACCATGGCGATGGAACCGCCGCCGGCGCCGATCGTGTCGACCTCGGCCATCGGCACCATGGCGTGGTAGTCGCCGATGCGGGTGTCGAGGAGGTGCTTCATTCGGAGAGCGCCGTTCGGTGCCACGCCGATGTCGGCGGAGGTTCCGCCCACGTCGAGTGTGATGACGCTCGGGAATCCGGAGGCCTTGCCGATGGCGCATCCACCCAGCAGTCCGGCGACCACGCCGCTGGTCAGCAGCGAGACCGGCTGTTCGCTGGCGCTGCGCGAGGTGACGAGACCACCGGCGGAGGTCATCAGGTGCACGTCGTCGCCGACCTGCGCTGCGGCAGCCTTCTGTGCCAGGCTGGCGATGTAGCGCGAGGTCTTCGGTCCGATGAAGGCGTTGAGTGCCGCGGTGGAGAAGCGTTCGTATTCGCGGTACTGCGGGGCGACCTCGCTGGAGAGCGAGATGAACACCTCGGGGTACTCCTCGAGAATGATGTCCTTGACGCGTTTTTCGTGTGTGGGGTTGCGATAGGAGTGCAGAAAGGCGACGGCGATGGCGTCGACTCCGCGTTCACGGAGCAGGCGAACTTCTCGGCGCACCGCGTCTTCGTCGAGCGGTGTGAGGACGTTGCCGGCGGCGTCGATCCGCTCGGGCACGACCCGGCGGTTGCGGCGCGGGACCAATTGCCACTTCTGCCAGGGAAGGTCCTGATAGTTCGAGTAGTTGAGGGGGCGCTTCTTGCGGGCGATGTGCAGCAGGTCGCGGAAGCCTTCGGTCGTGATCATGCCGACGTTGCACCCGTTGTGTTCGAGCACGATGTTGGTGGCGACGGTGGTGCCGTGGAAGAACATGTCGATGTCGGATGGGTCGATGCCGGCGCGTTCGGCGAGGACCTCGATGCCGTCCATGGTTCCGATGGACGGGTCGTGGTTCGTCGACGGAGTCTTGTGGACCACTACGGTGCCGTCGTCGTCCCACAGCACGAGGTCGGTGAACGTGCCGCCGACGTCGACTCCGATTCTCTTCATCAGTACTTCCAATCTTTCGGTGCCCGCGAGGAGCGGAGGGGACGACCAAGCCGTACGGCGGTCCGAAGTCTGGGGTGGGGGGTCACCGGGAGGGGTGATGTAGGTCATCGTGCTTGAGGGCGCTCGAGAAATCAATACCTCAGATGTTTTCGGTGCGAATCTGCCTCGAATCCCGGCATGCTCAGGTCAGATCCTTGGAAATTGCGCCTAAAGAGCGGATGATTAGCGGGTATGGGACGGGTGCGTGGTGACCTACCCCGGCCGCAATGTCGGGTTAGGCTCGGGCCGTTCACCGCAGCTTTCGAGAGAGAAGAGTCGACGCTCGTGACCGAATCGACGACCGGGGACGCACCCGTCAAGAACGGACCTGCCTATGCGGTCCTCGCGGAGCATCTGCGCACCCGAATCTTGTCCGGTGAGTTGCAACCCGGTGCCCGGTTGCCCGGGGAAGCCGAGCTGACCGCCGAATTCGGTGTCGGCCGCAGCACGATCCGTGAGGCCCTGCGTTCGCTGGCGAGCCAGAACTTGATCACGACGACCCGCGGTGTCACCGGGGGGAGTTTCGTCGCCGCGCCGAGTGTCGGGCACATCAGTGCGCATCTCGAGACGGGTGTGGCTTTGATGGCGGCAGCGGAAACGGTCACCGTCGCACAGTTGATGGAAGTGCGGAACCTCATGGAGGTGCCGGCGGCGGGCATGGCCGCGTTCCGCCGGACCGACGAGCACCTCGAGCAACTCGAAGCGTCGATCTTCGACCCGCACAGTCTGCAGGGGCCCGAGACGTTCGCGAAGAATCAGCAGTTCCACCTGGTTCTTCTGCGGGCGACCGACAATCCGTTGCTCGAATTGATCACTGCGCCGGTGTTCCGGGTGCTGTCGAGCAGATTCGGGCGCGAGCATGCCCCGGAGGGGTTCTGGCAGTGTGTCGATCACGATCACCGCGCGATCCTCGATGTGGTCGCCGCCGGAGACTCCATGGCGGCGATGGATCTGATGCGTCGGCATCTGGACAACTTGGGTGATTCGTATCGCCGGATGGATCGACGCGGTCCGGACTAGAGATAAAACATCTGCTTTTTAGGCGGATGAAGGTTGCAGATTTGACGATAATTGCCTCGCTCTGCCCTATTGACCCTCCAAATGTCTGATGTATTGTTCGAAGGAACGTACTCGCCGAACTGATGTGAGGAGACACGGTGGCAGTGCATCAGGCTGTTCTCGGCCGATTCTTCGAGGACTATGTTGTAGGGGACATCTACCAGCACCCCATCGGGCGCACGGTCTCCGAAGCCGACAACACGTGGATCACGTTGCTGTCGATGAACACCAACCAGAACCACTTCAACGCTCATCTCGCAGCGCAGAACCCCATCACCGACGGTAAGGTCATCGTCAATTCCGGCCTGACAGTCGCTGTGGTACTGGGTATTTCGGTGCTCGACATGAGCCAGAACGCCATCTCGAACCTCGCGTTCACCGATATCAAGATGTCGCACCCGGTATACGTAGGGGACACCATCTACGCGGAGAGCATCTGCACAGGACTGCGCCGGTCCGAATCCCGACCCTATGCGGGAATCGTATCCATGATCACCCGCGGACTGAATCAAGATGGCACGGAAGTCATCTCGTGGAAACGGTCGGTCATGGTCGCAACCCGCGAGAGCGGAATCGGCCAGAACTACTTCCCCGAAGCCAAGAGCGGACCGCTGCAACTGCCGGCACCCGCCGACCCGGAAGGGGCGCTGTCGTGAAACCACTCCAGGACGTCCGCATCATCTCGCTCGAGCAGTACGGGGCGGGCCCGTTCGGCAGTGTCCACCTCGCCGACCTCGGTGCCGACGTGATCAAGATCGAAGACCCCAACGTCGGGGGCGACGTCGGACGTTACGTCCCGCCCTACAACGACGGCGAGGACTCACTGTTCTTCGAAACCTTCAACCGCAACAAGCGCAGCCTTTCGCTCGACCTGTCGTCACCGGCCGGTCGCGCAGTGTTCGAAGACCTCGTCCGCACCAGCGACGCCGTCTACTCCAACCTCCGCGGCGATGTACCGGCGAAAATCGGCATCACCTACGACGACCTCAAACACCTCAATCCGGCCATCGTCTGCTGCAGCCTCACCGGCTTCGGCATGACCGGCCCGCGCGCCGAAGAACCCGGATACGACTACATTCTGCAAGGACTCGCGGGATGGATGAGCGTCACCGGTGACCCCGAAGGACCTCCCACCAAATCCGGGCTCTCGCTCGTGGACTACTCGGGCGGCTTCGTCGCCGCGATCAGCCTGCTGTCCGGACTCCACGCCGCCAAACGGGACGGCATCGGCGGAGACTGCGACGTCTCGCTCTACGACACCGCGATGTCGCTGCTCACCTACCCGGCCACCTGGCATCTGAACGCCGGCTTCGAACCGGTGCGCACCAAGAACTCGGCGCATCCCTCCCTCGTACCGTTCCAGGCATTCGAGGCCAGCGACGGCTGGCTCGTCGTCGGCTGCGCCAAGGAGAAGTTCTGGGAACGCCTCGTCGTCGCGATCGACAGACCCGACCTGGGCGCCGATCCACGCTTCGCGAACTTCGCACTGCGCGGGGAGCACCAAGACGAACTCCTCCCCATTCTCGAGCAGACCTTCGCTACGCAGCCGGTGGACTACTGGCTCTCGCGCCTGCAGCCGGCCGGTGTGCCGTCGGGCCCGATCAACGACGTCGCCCAAGCTCTCACCGAACCGCACACCCGTGCACGAGGCCTCCTCGTCGAGACCGAACACCCCACCTTCGGTACGGTGCGCCAAGTCGCCTCCCCGGTCCGGTTCGGTTCCGAGCCGATGCAGTACCGGCGTGCTCCGCTACGCAACGAACATTTCGACGAGATCGTCCGCGACCTCGGCTACAGCACCGAACGCGTTGCGGAGCTGACCGGCCAAGGTGCCTTCGGCAAACAAACGAGCGAGGCTCGGGCGTGACGTCGTCGGTCCTCGCCCGATGGGCCCACGGCCTGACCGCCGCGGACCTGTCCGAGAATGTCCGGCACGCTGTCGCGCGACATCTTCTCGACGGGGTCGGTAACGCCGTCGCCGCGCAACGCCTCGGATACGGGCGAGCGGCATGGACGGTCGCCGATGCGCTCGGCGGTCCGGCCGAAGCCAGGCCGCTGACCGGGACGCGGGCGATCTCCGCTCCGGCGGCAGGTATGGCGACCGCGGTGCTGGTGCACGCATTGGACTTCGACGACACCCATGCCGGTGCCCTCGTCCACGCCACTGCGGTGTCCGTTCCTGCAGCATTGGCTGTCGGACAACAGGTTCGAGCCACGGGAGCGGACGTTCTCACCGCTGCTGCGATCGGACTGGAGACGGCGTGCCGGCTCGGGGCCGCCAGTCCTCACGGTTTCCACGGACGTGGCCTCCATGCGACAGCCGTGGTCGGCCCGTTCGCCGCGGCGCTTGTCGCGGGCAAGCTGACCGGGCTGCCGGTTCCGGTGCTGGTGCACGCTCTCGGTGTCGCGGGCTCGTCGAGTGGAGGGCTGCTCGAGTTCCTCGATACCGACGCCGACACCAAGGCGCTGCATCCCGGCTCGGCCACACTGGGCGGGATCCTCGCAGCCCGGTTGGCTGCTGCGGGCGCCAGCGGCCCGGCGTCGGTGCTCGAAGGACGCCGGGGTGTGTATGCGTCGATGTCGGAGCGACCCGCCGACCTCACGATGTTGACGGACGGATTGGGCACCGATTGGGAAGCGACCCGCATCGGTATCAAGCCCTACCCGAGTTGCCAGCTCATGCATGTCACTCTCGACGCGGTCACGGCGGCTCTGAGCGTTGGGAGTGTGGACCCCGCGCAGGTGGCCGATATCGAGGTGCACGTTCATCCGGATTCCGTGCCGATCGTATGTGGTCCGAACGCCGGTGTGGCCGCACCGCGCAGCACCTACGACGGCAAGTTCGACCTTCCGTGGAGTGTCGCTGCGCTCGTGCACGACGGACGTATCGATGTCGCGACCTACACCGGCGCGTCGATCGCCCGTGACTCGGTGCTCGCGACCGCTCGCACGGTCCGTGTCGTCGAAGCCCCGACCGAGGGTCCGGCGGCGTCGGCACCCGGACATGCGATCGTCACTCTCGACGACGGACGTGTACTCGAGGGACGCGTCGCAGGTAGCCGTGGTACCGCCGCGTTCCCCCTCGACGATCAGCAGTTGCTCGCCAAGTTCATCGCCAACTGCGGTGATCATCCCTGTGCCCCGGAGCTCGCCGACCGAATCTTCGGGCTTGCCGACGAGCCGGATCTGACCGCCGTCCTCGATCTCGCGGCCCGCATCGCGCCCGCACCCCTGCACTGACCACCTGTGCACCGAATATCCCAGGAGCCATCATGGATTTCACCTTCGACGAGCAGCAACTGGCGTTCCGAAAGGCGTTACGTCACTTCGTGGACAAAGAGATCGTTCCCGTCGCCAACGAGTGGGAGAAATCGGGACGATATCCCACCGAGATCGTCGAACACATGAAGGCCATGGGACTGTTCGGCATCACCACGCCCGAGGAGTACGGCGGTATCGACCTCGACAAGGTGTCGTTCACACTCGTGTACGAGGAACTGGCCCGCGGTTGGATGGGCATCGCCGGCATTCTCGGCAGCCACAATCTGTCCTGCTGGATGATCAACCGCCACGGCACCGAGGAACAGAAGCAGGCCCTGCTGCCGAAGCTGGCCACGGGGGAGTGGCGGACCGGGATCGGACTCACCGAGCCCGGCGCGGGCACGGACCTGCAGGGAATCCGAACGACGGCGCGCCGCGACGGCGATCACTACATCGTCAGCGGCGCCAAGACGTGGATCACCAACGCCCGGCACGCGAACGTCCTCCCGGTTCTGGTGAAGACCGACCCGTCCGCGGAACCGGCACACAAAGGCATGAGCATCCTGCTGATCGACACCACGCTTCCAGGTTTCGAGGTGCAACGGGATCTCGGCAAACTGGGGTACAAGGGCACCGAGTCCTGCGAGATCCTCCTCGACGACATTCGGGTGCCGGCCGACGCATTGCTCGGCGGAACAGAAGGGCGTGGTCTGCAGCAGGCCCTGTCGGGCCTGGAAATCGGTAGGCTCAACATCGCCGGCCGTAGCGTCGGTATCGCCCAGGCCGCCTATGACGCAGCGCTGTCCTACGCGCGAGAGCGCACCGCGTTCGGGCAGCCGATCGCGGACTTCCAGGCGATCCAGCTCAAGCTGGCGGACATCGCCACCCACCTGCAGGCCGCCCGGCTGATGACGTATTGGGCGGCTTCGCAGGCAGACTCGGGTAAGAGAGTCGACATGGAGGCCGGCATGGCGAAGTACTTCGCCTCCGAGACGGCCATCACCGCGAGCCTCGAAGCGATGCGTATCCATGGCGGCTACGGATACTCGACGGAGTTCGTCGTCGAGCGGTTGTACCGCGACGCACCTCTCATGTCGATCGGCGAGGGCACCAACGACATCATGCGGACCGTCATAGCCAAGGCGCTGGTCTCCGGTTCCGGGGTCATCGGATGAGCGTGGCGTTGACCTACCTGTACGTCCCGGGTGATCGTCCGGAGCGTTTCGACAAGGCACTCGCCTCGGGTGCCGACGCGATCGTGCTCGACCTCGAGGACGCGGTCGCCGCTGATCGAAAGGTGCTCGCGCGTGAAACGGTAGCTCGGTGGATCGCTGCGCTCGCCCCCGGTTCCGTGGAGGTATGGGTGCGTGTGAACCCGGGAGCGCTGCAGGAGGCGGACATCCGTGCGGTCGCGCACCCGCGGCTGACGGGGGTGTGGCTGCCGAAGGTGGGATCCGCACACGACGTCGAACAGGTCGATGGCCTCCTGGCAGAGCTCTGTCCCGATGCTGCGGTATCCGCGCTGATCGAGACCGCTGCCGGCGTGTTCGCCGCACCGGCCATCGCTCGTGCGCCCCGAATGCGGTTTCTGCAACTCGGAGAAGTCGACCTGGCCGCAGACCTCGGTGTCGAGGTCGACGACGACGGGACGGCGCTGTTGTTCGCACGCAGCCGAGTCATCGCTGCGGGTGTGGCGGCAGGAATCGATCCGCCCCCTGCCGCGGTGTCACGCAATTTCCGTGACAGCGACGCCCTGGAAGCGGATACGCGCGCCCTCGCGCGCCTCGGATTCGTCGGGCGGGCGTGCATCCACCCGGCGCAGCTCGCCCCGGTTCGTCGAGTGTTCACACCGTCCTCGGAGGAGGTAGGCAAGGCCCGTGCCGTGCTGGCCGGCCTGAAGGCGGCGGAGTCCGGTGTTGCTGTGGATGAAGCCGGATTCTTGATCGACGAAGCGGTCGCTCGGCAAGCACGCAGGGTGCTGGAGCGAGCGGGACGATGACCGGACCTGCCTGCCACTACGCCTGAATGTGCGCCTACCGCCGGAGCGTTGCAGCGCTCGGCCGAACGACCTCGATCGAGGATCGGTGTGCCGAATACCGCCTACTGCCGCGGTGACGACACGGTCCGAGGCCTACTGTGTCGAGGCCGCGTCACCGGCGCCCCGGCGCTGCGGCAGGTCGACTACGACGAGCTCGCCCACCACATCGGTGCGGTCTCCGAGTAGCCGATGTGCAACATCGCCACATCGGCGACAGCCTCCCCGCCAGGTACCCGGCAACATCTCTGTGGGCTCGCCCTCCCAGGAGGACGGAGGGTCGGTTCGGTCCGTTAGCGTCGAGGAATGTCGTCTCCCGTCCCGTCCGAGTACGCCGATACGCTCGAGAGCATCAAACGGCTCGTGCATCGAGCACGCTACGTGGCCCAGCGCCGGGTGAACACCGAACTGCTCCGGCTCTACTGGCAGATCGGAGCGACGATCATCGAGCGACAGAAGACAGCTCCCTGGGGCAGCAAAGTCCTGTCCCGGCTCTCGGAGGATCTGCGCACCGAGTTTCCCGGAGTAAAGGGATTCTCCCCGGCCAACCTCAAGTACATGCGCAGGTTCGCTGAGGCCTGGCCCGACCCGGCGGCAATCGGCCAACGACCCGTTGGCCAATTGCCGTGGGGGCATGTCATCGAGTTGCTCGACAAGCTCGAGGACGTCGAGTTACGCGAGTGGTACAGCGCCAAGGACGTCGCACACGGCTGGAGTCGTCCCGTGCTGGCTCACCAGATCAAGACGAACCTGCACGCGCGGGAGGGGGCGGCACCGTCGAACTTTCCGCGCGCTCTCGAACGCCCCGACTCCGAGCTGGCTCAGCAGATCACCAAGGATCCGTTCACGCTCGAGTTCCTCGCCATCGACGGGGACGCCGCCGAGCGCCAGCTCGAGGATCGGCTCGTCGAGCGCATCATCGACACTCTGCGTGAGCTCGGCCCCGGGTTCGCGTTCGTCGGTCGTCAGGTCCACTTCGATGTCGAGGGCGACGACTTCTTCGTCGATTTGCTGTTCTTCCACGTCGAACAGCTCCGGTACGTGGTCATCGAACTCAAGACCACCAAGTTCGACCCTCGTGATGCCGGCCAACTCGGCTTCTACGTCGCGCTGGTCGAGGATCGGTTGCGCAGACCGCAGCACCAGCCCACGGTCGGGATGCTCCTCGTCGCGGACAAGAACGAGTCCGTCGTCCGGTACGCCCTCGCCGGCACCACGCAGCCGATCGCGGTATCGCGCTACGACCTCTCGCCCGCCGAGCAGGCTGCGCTCCCCGCCGAGGACGCTCTCACACGGGCAGTTGCTCTCGAACTCGACGACCATATGCCGGAGTGACGAGACGCCGTCCATCTTTCTGCTCCTCACCTGAGATGGCGATGCGGAGAGGAAAGCGGACAGGGGCTGCACGGTGTCGCGGAACCGGCACGGAGTGTGACGGGCCCACGAGCGGCCGTCGGTTCCACCGACGGGCGCCGCGCTGACGATCTGCCACTGCGAGTCGCGCGGAGGGTCTCGATGCGCCGGAAAGTCGTGGCGATGGATGTAGCACGCCGATCCGGCATTGTCTTCGGTGTAATGGAATCCGACGACGCGCAACGAGAAGCGCCCACCAGATTCGCCAAAGACGGTTCGTCCTCGACAATCATCGACCGCAGACCGGTCGAGGGGCGCACCGGCGTCGTCGGGTCGCTGCCGGATGCGGGTGGGCGAGCGGAAGAGGACGTCATGGTGTCCACCATCGCCGGCACCGTCCAGGAGTCGGCGCCGCGGCGGGTTTCTTGAGCAAATCTTCATACGACCTCCACCGAACCCGTGGGGTGGATGCCCGACGCTGAAGGTACGAAACCGAGGGATGGAGGCGACCATGATGGGCTGGGTCGGTGACATCGGGTGGGCGGGATGGACCGCCATGACGGTGTGCACGCTCGTGTTCTGGGCGGTGGCGATCTATCTGGTGGCTACCCTGTTCCGCACCGATCGAGCAGAAGGTCCTGCTCACACCGAGCAGCAGGACGATCCACTGCGGATGCTCGAAAGGCGTTTCGCCCGTGGCGATATCACCTCCGATGAATTCGTGTCCCGCCGGCGGACGTTGACGCAGCCCGGTGGCGCCGCCTCGACCGGCGAGCAGCAGGAGCAGGCCCGTGGTTAGGGTTCCCCGCCGAGCCTTCCTGATCGGCTCGATGCTGACCGGCGTCGGGGTTCTGGCGGGCTGTTCCCCGTCGGGGGCCGCGACCGGCGTGCCGGTGTCCGCCACGTCACCGGTGGTACGTCGTCTCGAGCAGCAGCGCCGCTCCCCGGGCCAGCAGGTGATCTCGGCCCGGTTGGCGCCGCGTCCGGTCGAGGTGGATCTCGGAGGACACATCGTGTCCACCTGGGCATATGACGACCAGGTGCCGGGGCCGCTGATCCGCGCCCGTGCCGGGGATCTGCTGCGGGTGGAGGTGGACAACCAGCTGCCGGTGGAGACGAGTGTGCACTGGCACGGGTTGGCATTGAGCAACGACATGGACGGGGTTCCCGGGCTGACCCAGGACCCCATCGCCGCCGAAGGGCGGTTCGTCTACGAGTTCACCGTCCCTCATGCGGGCACGTACTTCTATCACTCCCATTCCGGTCTGCAACTCGACCGCGGGCTCTACGGCGCACTGATCGTCGATGATCCGGCCGATCCGGGTGCGTACGAGCACGAGTGGATCGTGGTGCTCGACGACTGGCTCGACGGCACCGGACGTACCCCTGAGGATGTGGCCCGCGAGCTCGGTATCGGTGCCGATACCAGCAACGGTGACACCACGACGGGCGGGATGGACCACGGCGCCATGGACATGGGCGGTATGGACATGGGGGAGGAAACCATGCTCTCGCCGCTGCTCGGGGGCGCCGGGGACGTGAGCTATCCCCATTTCCTCGTCGGTGGGCGTGTACCCGACGATCCGATGGTCCTGACCGCCGCACCCGGACAACGGGCACGGATCCGGTTCGTCAACGCCGGCGCCGACACCGCCTTCCGCGTCGCACTGGGCGGTCACCGGATGACGGTCACCCACACCGACGGTTTCCCGGTCGTACCGCAGGACACCGACGCACTGCTGATCGGCATGGGTGAGCGTTTCGACGTGCTGGTCACCCTGGGCGACGGGGTGTTTCCCCTGTTCGCCCAGGCCGAAGGCAAGACCGGGTACGGACAGGCCGTGGTGCGCACCGCCGCCGGCGAGTTGCCGCCACAACCCCGCCCCGATGAACTGGACCGGCGGGTGCTGCTCGGCACCGACCTTGCGCCCCGGGAGTATGTGCGTCTGGCCGAGCGTGATCACGACCTGTATCACAGCGTGGACATGGGCGGGACCATGTCGCCGTACCGCTGGACCCTCAACGGCCGCGCTCATCCCGCCGGCGCACCGCTGAACGTCAACCAAGGACAACGGGTGCGCATGCGGATGCGCAACATGTCGGACATGTTCCACCCCATGCACCTGCACGGCCACACCTTCGCGCTCACCGACACCGGACTGCGCAAGGACACCGTCACCATCGGGCCGATGCGCACCGTCGAGATCGAATTCGATACCGACAACCCCGGCCAATGGGCGCTGCACTGCCACAACGCCTATCACCAGGAAGCCCGGAATGATGAC
>NZ_AJVB01000059.1:0-13722 GCF_000278445.1 Rhodococcus sp. R1101 | reverse complement strand
CCAGAGATTCGACACGGCCGCGTGGTCGCCGAACGCCTTGCTCAGGCCGTGGACGGCGATCCCCGCGCCGGGCGCCCCCGAGGGCACCCGCGGATCGGGTGTGCCGTACGGCGGTTGCGCTGACGGTGCTGTCACGGATACGGACCCCCGCGTCGTCGAGAGGTGGGTGCGGCTCGTGCCGCGGTCGCCGTGAGCTTACGGGTCATCCGAGGAAGGGCAGGACGGCGTCGAGGAATTCGCGCGGGGCGTCGAGCTGGGGGCAGTGCCCGGCATCGGGAATGATCACGACTCGTCTCCTGCCGCCGGCCTGCACGCGCCGCGCGGCGTGAGCGGGTGTCAGCCGGTCGCGCGCACCCCACACCAACAGCGCCGGCATGTCGAGGGCGTGCACCATCTCCGGGATCGGCAGCCGGCCGAGTTCGCCGATGGCGTGCCGGCCGACCGTCAGCAGGGTGTCGACCTGCTCGCGCGTCGCGTAGTTCGCCGCGAACGCCGTGCGCACGGCCCGGTCGAAGGTGCCCCGTCGATGCACCGCCGCACGCCCGTACAGGGTGCCCATGACCTGCTGCATCACCGCGACGGGCAGCGGACGCAGCAACGCGCGCGACAGTTCGACCGGCATGCGTGCGCCGCGTGTCCACCACCGGGGGATCCCGGCGAGCCCCGGCATGTCGGCGAGCACCACACGGTCGACGCGGGACGGGTGGACGGAGGCGAACACCAGCGCCGTCACCGCACCGAGCGAGTTCCCGACCAGCGACACCGGCTCGGGCACGTCGTCGACGAGTTCGGCCACGATGTCGACGTAGTGGTCGAGCACCGGTGTCTCCCAGTGCTGCGCGCTGCGCCCGAAACCGGGCAGGTCGACCGTGAGCACCCGGTGACGCTCGGCGATCGCCGGTGCGACCTTGCACCACGTACCACCGTGGTCGGAGAAGCCGTGCAGCAGTACGACGGTGCGCGCTCCCGCACCGGACTCCCGGACGTACACCTTCCCGTCGGCGGACACCGTCAGTCCTTCGATACCGGAACCCCGGCGTCGAGGACCGGTGCCTCTCCGTTCACGGGGAGGACGGGACGGGCGGTGGGCCACGCGGGCGGGGGAGGGCCGAAGGCGTCGCGCGCGTGCTGGATCGTGCGCTTGCCCAGCGCGCGGTTACCCACACCACCGATGGCGGCACCGATACCCGCGGGCACGAGCTTGCCGATCAGCAACGGACTCCGCTTCGCGACGTACCGGCGGACGAACTTCTTGACCAACGAATTGTTCAGCGTCTTCAGCTGGGTGCCACCCGTGCCGGTGGTCAGTGCCTTGGGCCAGTTGCGCAGCGACGCGCCGGTCGCGGTCGCGACGATCTCCCGGCCGGCATCACCGAGGGAGACGGCGAGCACCAGCGCACGGCGCTGTTCGTGGTTGTGGGGTTCGATCCCGTGCACCGATGCGATGGCCAGGGTGAGCAGCGCGGACGCCTCGAAGAAGAAGGCCGTCTCGGCGCCCACCGCGCCGATGGCCGCGAGTGTCCCGACGCCGGGGAAGGCCGCGGTCGCACCTGCCGCCGACCCGCTGCCCGTGACGCTGAGCAGGAACTGCTTCTCGAGCCGCTCGATGATCTGCGCCGGGGACTCGTCGGGATGCGCGCGACGCATGAGATCGACGTACTTCGCCACCGCAGGTCCCTGCAGCTTCGCGCCGTTGTCCAGCATCTTGACGATGAAGGCCTCTGCGATGCCTGGTTTGCTGCTCATCGTGCCCCTGTTCTCCGGTGCTCTCGTCTTCCGGACTGCTCTCATTACGCTGGTGCCATGACCGGGTCCGCAGTCGGGGTGTCGGACGGCGCCAGGCGGCGTCCGGTGCCCCTGCTGACACCCTACGTACGGTCGTACGAGGGGTATCGGCTCGACGGTTTCCCGCCGGGGACCCACCTGGGTATGCCCTCTCCGGAGGTCACCGTAATCCTCACGATCTCCGAACCGGTCGAACTCTCCCCGGGCGACGGGCGGTCCCCGGAGCGTTTCGATGCTCTCGCCGGAGGTCTGTCGACGCGACCCGTGCCCATCGTCCACGACGGGCGCCAGCACGGAATGCAACTGTCCCTCACCCCGGCGGGTGCCCGCGCGCTGCTGGGTGTGCCCGCTGCCGCACTCGGCTCGTGGGCCGTCGATCTCGAGGACGTCATCGGTGCCGACGGGCGAGAGTTGTTCGACCGGATCTCCGCGTGCGTGTCCTGGGACGAGCGGTTCGCCGTCCTCGACCGGGTGCTCACGCGGCGCCTGATCTCTGCCCGGTCCACGGGTCCGGACGGGCACCTCGCGCACGCCTGGCACGTGCTGGTGTCCGATCCTGCCCGTCCGGTCCGTGCCGTCGCGGACGAACTCGGATGGAGCAGACGCCACCTCGCGAACCGGTGCACCGCCGAGTTCGGGCTGTCCCCGAAAGAGGTGGCCCGGGTGGCGCGGTTCGACCGGTCCCGGAAGATGCTGCGTGCCGATCCGACCCGGCGTCTGGCGGACATCGCCGTCGTCTGCGGCTTCTACGACCAAGCACATCTCGCCCGCGACTGGCGCGACCTGGCCGGCGTGCCGCCGTCGCGGTGGCTCGAGGACGAAGTGTTCCCATTCGTCCAAGACGACTGAGGTGGCGGCGCCGACACTGGACGGCATGACGAACACAACGAATTCCCCGCAGCAGTCGGCCACCGTCACACCCACCGTCGACTCGGTGTGGCCGTGCTTCGCCTACACCGACGCCCGGGGCGCGATCCGCTTCCTCGTGGACACCCTCGGGTTCGTCGGGACGGAGGTCTACGGGGAGGGCGAGCGCGTCGACCACGCAGCCCTGCTCTGGCCGTACGGCGGAGGCGTCATGCTCGGATCGACCGGTCGCGGGTCTCCGCTCGACCAGCACGCCGACACGGGTACCGCCTATCTCGTGCTTCCCGACGACGCCTCCGTCGACGCCCTGTACGGGAGGGTGCTCGCCTCGGCGCAGGCCGACGACCCGGCCGTTCGCGCGACCGTGACCGTCGAACTCCGCGACGAGGACTACGGCTCGCACGGGTTCACCTGCCGCGACCCTCACGGGGTGTACTGGAGCCTCGGCACCTATCGGCCGCGCCGGCCGTAGGAACCGTCGCAGGGATCAGCGGGCGATGGCGCCGTGCCCGTCGGGGACCACCTCGCTCGGGCGCGGCGGAGGCGGCGGCGTGCCGTCACCGAAAGGCCGCCCGCCGAGAGCCTCACGACCGTGCGGGTCGAGCCAGTTCGACAGGTCCGGCCCCTTCGGCACGATGCCGGTCGGATTCACGTCGGTGTGCACGAGGTAGTAGTGCTGCTTGATCTGCACGAAGTCGACGGTGTCGCCGAAACCGGGGGTCTGGAACAGGTCGCGCGCGTATGCCCACAGCGCCGGGAAGTCCACCAGCCGGTTCCGGTTGCACTTGAAGTGCCCGTAGTAGACGGGATCGAACCGGACGAGCGTGGTGAACAGGCGCACGTCGGCCTCGGTGATGCTCTCGCCCACGAGATAACGCCGTGCTCCGAGGCGTTCCTCGAGCCAGTCGAGTCGGGCGAACAGGCGGTCGAAGGCTTTGTCGTAGGACTCCTGCGAGCCGGCGAAACCGCACCGGTACACGCCGTTGTTGACGTCCCGGTAGACGAGTTCGGCCACTTCGTCGATCTCGTCCCGCAGATTCTCCGGATACAGATCCGGGGCGCCCTCACGGTGGAATTGCGTCCACTCGGTGGAGAAGTCGAGGGTGATCTGCGGATAGTCGTTCGTCACGACCTGCCCGGTGGGGACGTCGACGACTGCCGGGACGGTGATCCCGCGGTCGTATCCTGGGTAGCGGGCGAAATAGGCGTCCTGCAGTCGCGGGATCCGGAGGACGGGATCGACCCCGCCCGGGTCGAGATCGAACGTCCAGCTGCGCTCGTCGTGAGTCGGGCCGCACAATCCCAGCGACAGGGCGTCCTCGAGACCGAGCAGTCGCCGCACGATCAGGGTGCGGTTGGCCCACGGGCAGGCACGGGCGGCGACGAGCCGGTACCGCCCGGCCTCGACGGGATAGCCGTCGCGCCCGTCGGCGGTGATGCGGGTGGGGATGTAGTTGGTGTCACGGGTGAACTCCGCACCCGGCTCGACGTACTTGTTCTCGGTCACCTGCGCATCCTTCCGCACTGTCCTCATCGTCCGGGTGGTACCCGAACCGTCACGAGGGTTCCCCAGATGTCGTATCCCGACACCGCCGCGACGGTCCGGGCACCGCGGTTGTCGCGGCGCATGCGGGCGAGCGGCACGAGTCCCGCGTCGAGCGCATCGTGGGTCGCCAGCGTTGCGACGGTCGAGGCGAGACCCCGGCGACGCGCGGCGGGTGTCGTCAGCACCCGCACGTCGGCCAGCAGCGAGCCGAGTTCGCTGTAGGCGGCGGCAGCCAGGGGACGGTGGTCGTCGTCGAGCAGCACGAACACACGCGACGGTCCGCCCGGCGACAGTTCGGCCTCGGTGACGTCGTCGGGCGGGCAGCACCGCAGCAGTTCCGCGAGGTCTCCGGGATCGTCCGAGACGAGCGGGTTGTCGACGCGTGTCGCGTCGATCCAGTCGGTACACAGACCGAGGATCTCCGTGCGACCCGCGTGGCCGGAGACGACGACTTCGGCGTTCGGTGCGTCGAGTTCGGCGGGGTCGGGTTCGGCTGCGAGACGGGAGACCGCGGTATCGGGACCCACGATCGCCGTGGCGCGCCCCACGGCCAGCACCCGCACGTCGCGGACCGAGTCGTCGACCCGTGTGACGCAGGCGGGTTCGGCGAGGGCACCGTCGGGTAGGCCCAGCGCACGACACCACGCGAGGGCGGCGATGCTCGAGATGTGCGGGTCCACCCCGCTACCGTAGACCGCCGACGAGGGGAGAGTCCGGTGAGGGAGAACAGCGAGGTCGACACGCGCCGACGCGGGTCCGAGGTGGCGGTGGAGATGTCGGACGGTGCCCGCTGGGCGGCGTTGGGGGCACTGTGCCTGGGTTTTTTCATGATCCTGGTGGACAGCACCATCGTCGCCGTCGCCAACCCGGCGATCATGCGGACCTTCGGGGCCGACATCGCCGCCGTCGTGTGGGTCACGAGCGCGTATCTGCTCGCGTACGCGGTGCCGCTCCTCGTGACGGGCCGCCTCGGCGACCGCGTGGGGCAGCGACGGGTCTATCTCGCCGGGCTGGTGCTGTTCACGATCGCGTCCCTGTGGTGCGGTTTCTCGTCGACGATCGAGATGCTCATCGTCGCGAGGGTCTTCCAGGGTTTCGGCGCGGCGCTCATGTCGCCGCAGACCATGGCCGTGGTCACGCGGATCTTTCCGCGTGAGCGGCGCGGGACCGCGATGGGACTGTGGGGCGCAGTGGCCGGTGTCGCGACGCTGGTCGGCCCCTTGGTCGGCGGTGTCCTGATCGACGGCCTCGGCTGGGAGTGGATCTTCTTCGTGAACGTGCCCGTGGGAATCGTCGGGTTCGCGCTGGCCGTGCGGTACGTGCCCGTGCTGCCGACGAGTCCGCACCGGTTCGACGTGCTCGGGATGCTGCTCAGCGGCGCCGGTCTGTTCTGCCTCGTGTTCGGCATCCAGGAGGGAAACTCGTTCGAGTGGACCGCCCGGGTGTGGGTGCTGATCGTCGCGGGCATCGCGTTGCTCACCGTGTTCGTCGCGCAGCAGTCCCGCAACCGGGGTGAACCGCTCGTGCCGCTGTCGCTGTTCCACGACCGCAACTTCGGTCTCGCGAACATCGGCATCGCGACGATGGGTTTCGCCATCACCGGCGTCATGCTGCCCATCATGTTCTACGCCCAGTCGGTGCGTGGACTGAGTCCCACCGGTGCCGCGCTGCTCATGGTGCCGATGGCGGTGTTCAGCGGCGTGCTCGCGCCGCTCGTGGGCAGACTCGTCGACCGCCTCCACCCGCGATCGATCGCAGGCACCGGATTCTCGCTGCTCGTCGTCGGGCTGGGATGGCTCGCCTCGGCGATGACCCCCGACGCGGAGATCTGGCAGTTGCTGCTGCCGATCGCTCTGATCGGTATCGCGAACGCGGGGATCTGGTCTCCGCTGTCGGCCACCGCGACGAACGGGCTCGCGCCGAGCCGAGCGGGTGCGGGCTCCGGTGTGTACAACACGACGCGTCAGGTGGGCGCGGTGATAGGCAGTGCCGCTCTCGGCGCGATGATGGCGGCCCGGCTGTCGGCGAACGGCGTCGGCGGGGGCGGGGGTGCGTCGGAGACGGAGACGTCCGTCCTGCCCGAGCCGCTGCGTGCGCCGTTCGCCGCCGCGATGGCGGAATCGCTGTGGCTCCCCGCCGGTGTCCTCATCGTCGGGCTCGTGGCCGTACTGGCCTTCGACCGCCCCGCGAGTCAGAAGGAACAGCGAGCCCCGGAGGGCAGTTCGGCGCCGGCAACGGCCTGACGACAGTCCGCAGTACGGCTGACAGGTGTCCGTGACCCGCAGTTTCCTCACACGGCTGTGATCCGCGCCATATAGTGCAGGCACGCACGCCGGGTGGGAGGTGGCATGTCGGTGGCCGTAGTGGAGATTCCTGCAGGCAGCCGTTGGCTCCGGGACGATCGGATCACTCGCTGCGCGAGCGGCATCCTGCAATACGACGGCCTCGAGCCGTGCCTTGCGGAGTTGCTCGACCGGAGTGCGCTGCGTTTCGCCAACCGGATCGCCGTGGTCGACCGCTGCGGTCGCGCGCTCACCTACCGAGAACTGTGGGCCGCCGCCGCCCGCGTCGCCGGTGGCCTCCTCGACCAGGGTGTCGGTCCCGCCGACCGCGTGGTGGTGAACCAGCCGAACAGCATCCGCTGGCTCGTCGGTTTCCTCGGAGTGGTCCTCGCCGGCGGCGTCCCTGTGCTCCCCGCCCCGAGCTGCAGCGCGGAGGAGGCGGCGGAGATCGAAGTCCACAGCGGTGCCGTCCTGACCCTGGATTCGGACCTCCCCGACGGCGTCGCTTTCCTCGACGGCGGGGCCTCGCCGGACGAACTCGCGGTGCTCTACTACGTGCGCGTCGCCGGTGGTGCCCTGCGTGGCGTCGAACTGACCAACACCAACGTGCTGTCGACGATCGAAGCCGTCGCACACGCGATGGACCTCGTCGGCGACGGCGTCCGGACCGTGCTGACGGCTCCGCTGTCCACGGCGGTCGGATGCAGCGTCCAGTTGCTGCCCACGCTCGCGTTCGGCGGCACCGTGATGCTCTCGGGGTCCCGGGTGATCCGCGCGCCGTGGCGGCACCTGCGCGCGGCCTTCCCCACTTCGCGCTGCGTGCGGGGCTGGGGGGTCGCCGAGACGGGCGGGATCGGTCTGCTGCTGCCCTCGGAGCATCGCTCCCGTCATCCCCGCAGCATCGGAGTGCCGTTCGGCGGGATCGAGGTCGCGCTGCTCGGACCCGACGCCGAGAACGGCGTCGGCGAACTGCTCTGTCGCGGGCCGAGCGTGGCCCGGAGGTACTGGCGCGAACCGTGCGCGACGGCCGACGCGTTCAGGGAGGACGGCTGGTTCCGCACGGGGGATCAGGTGCGCATCGACGACGAGGGCTTCGTCGATCAGCTCGCTGTCCGGGTGTCGTGACTACTGGAACACGTTCTCGTCCGGTATACAGCCTGTAACCGGGATGATCCGGCGTTTTCCGTAGTGGAGAGGTATGTCCATGTCCGATGTAGTCCTGCTCGAACGACGCGATCGTGTTCTCGTCATCACCATCGACCGGCCCGACGCACGCAATGCGGTCAACGCCGCGGTGAGTCACGCCCTCGCCGAGGCGGTCGACGAACTCGACAGCGACGACTCCCTGTCGGTGGGTGTACTCACCGGTGCCGGCGGCACCTTCTGTGCAGGTATGGACCTCAAGGCATTCGTCGCGGGCGAGAACGTGGTCGTACCGGGCAAGGGCCTCGGGTTCACGGAAGCGCCTCCGCGCAAGCCGCTGATCTCGGCGGTCGAGGGGTTCGCGCTCGCCGGTGGAACCGAACTCGTCCTGGCCACCGACCTCGTCGTCGCGGCGAAGGACGCGAAGTTCGGCATTCCGGAGGTCAAGCGCGGCCTGGTCGCCGGTGGTGGTGGCCTGCTGCGCCTGCCGTCGCGCATCCCCTACCAGAAGGCACTCGAGCTCGCGCTCACCGGGGATGCGTTCACCGCCGAGGAAGGCTACGGCTACGGTTTCGTCAATCGCCTCACCGAACCCGGCGGGGCACTCGAGGGCGCACTCGAGCTGGCCGAGCGCATCACGGCGAACGGACCGCTCGCCGTGGCGGCGACCAAGGAGATCATCGTCCGCTCGGCCGACTGGTCGCGCGAAGAGGCGTTCGCGAAGCAGATGGAGATCATGGCGCCCGTGTTCTCCTCGGAGGACGCGCGTGAAGGTGCCACGGCCTTCGCCGAGAAGCGGCCTCCCGTGTGGAAGGGTCGCTGAGCGGTCGCACTCGCGAGGGCGACGGAACGAGAGATGGTGAGGATCAGGTGACCGACGGTTTCGCCGAATTGCACGTGCACATCGAGGGCACGCTCGAACCCGAGCTGATCCTCGCCCTCGCCGAGCGGAACCGCGTCGCTCTGCCGTATCGGGATCTCGACGACCTCCGCAGTCGGTACGAGTTCACCGATCTGCAGTCGTTCCTCGACCTCTACTACGCGAACATGGAGGTCCTGCTTACCGCGCAGGACTTCGCCGACCTCGCCCGCGCCTATTTCGCACGTGCGGCGCGGGCGGGTGTCACCCGCGCGGAGTTCTTCTTCGATCCCCAGGCCCACACCTCGCGCGGTGTCGCGCTGCCCGAGGTCGTGGCCGGGCTCGCCGACGCGGTCGCCGGTGCTCGCCGGGAATTCGGGATCGATGCGGCGATGATCGCGTCGATCGTGCGCGATCGTCCGGTGCCCGAAGCGCACGAGGTGTTCGGTGAACTGCTGCGTCTCGGCGCGCCGATCATCGGGCTCGGCCTGGACTCGGCAGAGGTCGGCCACCCACCCTCGCTGTTCGAGGACGTCTTCGCGCGGGCGCGGGCCGAAGGGCTGCACATCACGGCGCATGCGGGGGAGGAGGGTCCCCCGGAATACGTCCGGCAGGCACTCGACCTGCTCGGTGCCGAACGCATCGACCACGGCATCCGCTCCCTCGAGGATCCCGAACTCGTCGCGCGCCTGGTCGACGAGAGCATCCCGATCACGGTCTGCCCCTTCTCGAATGTCCGCCTGCGCGTGGTGGACACCCTCGCCGAGCATCCGCTGCGCCGGATGCTCGAGGCCGGTCTGTCGGTGAGCGTGCACTCGGACGATCCCGCCTATTTCGGCGGTTACGTCGACGACAACTTCGCGGGTCTGAAGGACCAGCTCGGTCTCACCGATGCCGAACGGGATGTGCTGCAGCGCAATTCGTGGGATGCCGCCTTCCTCTGAGTCCGCCGGAGGTCATTCGCCCAGGACCCGGTGCAGATACGGGTTGGTGAAGGTGCGGTGCGGATCGACGCGATCGCGCACGGCGAGGAAGTCGTCGAACCGGGGATAGAGTGCGCGCAGATCGCCGGCGGTCAGGGAATGAAGCTTGCCCCAGTGCGGACGTCCTTGTGCGGCACGCAGGATCGGCTCGACACCGTCGAAATAGGGTCCGTGGTCGCGCCGGTGGTACTGGTGCACGGCCACGTATGCGGTGTCGCGGCCGTGCGCGGTGGACAACCACACGTCGTCGGCCCGCGAGAACCGCACCTCCACCGGGAAGCCGATGCGAACATCGTTGCGCTGCAACCACGCATCGATCTCGCGCAGAACCTCCGGGAGGTGATCGACGGGTATCGCGTACTCCATCTCCCGGAACCGCACCCGCCGTTCGGAGGCGAACACCCGGTAGCTGCGGTCGACGAACGTGCGCGGCGAGAGCGCCCGCGACGCCACCCGGTTCAGGGCCGGGATGGTGGCAGGAGCACGCGTTCCGATCTGCTGGAAGAGCGCGAACACCCCGTTGGAGAGCAGTTCGTCGTCGAGGAGGGTGCGCACCCGCCCGACCGGCTGTACCGGTTCCGCACCGGGGAGACGGGTGTTGCGTTTGACGAGCACGCCGTCCGTGTGCGGAAACCAGTAGAACTCGAAATGGTCTACGCCGTCCCGTAGTTCGTCCAGGGCGTCGAGCGTCGCCCGGAGCGACGAGGGTGCTTCCTCTGCCCGGAGGCGGAAGGCGGGAACGCAATCGAGCGTGACGGTCGCGAGGACACCGAGTGCGCCGAGTCCGAGACGCGCGGCCTCGAACAGGCCGGCTTCGTGTTCGGGGGAGCAGTCGACGATCCGGCCGTCGGCCAGCACGATCGTCGCACGGCACACGGCCGCCGCGAGTCCTCGGAAGGCCGTACCGGTGCCGTGGGTGCCGGTGGAGATCGCGCCGGCGACGGACTGGACGTCGATGTCGCCGAGGTTGGGGACGGCGAGGTCCTGTGCCCACAGCAGGTCGCTCAGATCGCGCAGTCGCGTCCCCGCCCGCACCGTCGCACGTGCGCCGGCCGGCGACCGTTCCACCGAGACGAGGCCCGACATCCGGTCGAGTGAGATCAGCGTGCCGTCGGTGACGGCCGCACCGGTGAACGAGTGCCCGGCACCCACGGCCTTGACGTGTTCGCCCTGGTCGGAGGCGCGGCCGACGATGCGCGCGAGGTCGTCGACGGTGTCGGGGGTCTCGAAACGACGGGGCGTCGCACTCGCGGTGCGAGCCCAGTTGTGCCAGGTGGACATGCCCCATCTTCGACCTGGACAACCGTCCAAGTCAACACCTGGTCGGAAACAGTTCCCGCCCTCTACGATCGGGGCATGTCGAATCGGTTGCCTGCCGACGAGCGCCGCACCCAACTCGTGGCCGCGGCACTGGAACTGGCAGAGGGCGGGGGAGTCGGAGCCGTCACGGTCCGTGCCGTCGCCGAGAAGGCCGGAGTGTCACTGGGCGTCGTCCACTACTGTTTCGACAGCAAGGAAGCCCTCGTCGTGGCGATGGCGAACGCCGTCATCGGCGAACTCGCCGGGGCCATGCAGGCCGCGTTCGGCGTGCCGGCGGGCGGGCAGCAGACCGGCGGTGTCGACTGTCTGCGTTCGATGCTCCACACCGGTCTCCGGGCGATGTGGTCGGCGATCGAGTCCACGCCGGGATTGCAGACCCTCACCTACGAGATCACGACCTACTCCCTCCGGCACCGCACCGACGGAAGTCCCGTCAGCGGGGACATCGCCGTGCAGCAGTACCGGCTGATGGACGAGCAGGCCCACCTGTTCCTCGACAGTTGCGCCGAGCAGTGCGGTGTCGAATGGTCGCTGCCCACCGCGACGGTCGCGCGACTGTCACTGGCGCTGCTCGACGGAGTCGTGCTCCGCTGGCTCGTGGATCGCGACGGCGACTCGACGGCAGCCGAACTGGGAATCATCGCCGACATCATCGCGAGCCGTGCCGTAGAACGTTCCTGACCCCGACCGCCCCCGACCCGATCGCACCGAAGGGACCGCCCGTGCTCCGTGCTGCTTCCGTCCCCGACAACGTCCTCGACCGGGTGCAGGCTGCCACGGCCGACCTCGACCCGCCGTTCGCCGCCGTCGACCTGCCCACCCTGCGGCGCAACGCCGACGACCTGATCCGCCGCGCGAACGGTGTGCCCGTGCGGGTGGCGAGCAAGTCGGTGCGCTGTCGTGCCGTCCTCGCCGAGGTCCTCGGCCCGGAACTGACCACCCGCGGCGGTTTTCGCGGCATCATGGCGTACTCGCTACGGGAAGCGCTGTGGCTCGTCGAGCATGGAGCGCGCGACATCCTGATGGGCTACCCCACGGTCGACCGGGCGGCGCTCGGGAAGTTCGCGGTGTCGCCGGACGCGGTGCAGGCGATCACGCTCATGGTCGATTCGGCCGAGCACCTCGACATCATCCGTACCGCCTTGGGGAAGAACACTTTCCGGGCGAAGGTCTGCCTGGACGTCGATGCGTCGTTGCGGGTGGGTCCGCTCCATCTCGGTGTGCGCCGTTCTCCGCTGCGCGACCCGGAGGCAGCCGCCGGCCTGGCCCGTCGCGCCGACGCCGCCGGATTCGACGTCGTCGGAGTGATGTTCTACGAGGCCCAGATCGCGGGCCTGCCCGACTCGTCGCTGCCGGTACGGCTCGTCAAGGGACTGTCGGCGCGGGAGCTCTCCTCGCGCCGCCGTGCTGTGGTGGAGGCCGTGCGTGCGGTCGTGGGTGACCTCGAACTGGTCAACGGTGGCGGAACCGGCTCGCTCGAGGTGACCACCGCCGATCGTGTCGTCACCGAGGCCACCGCGGGTTCGGGCCTGTACGTGCCCACCCTGTTCGACGGCTACCGGGCGTTCACCCCGAACCCGTCGATGTTCTTCGCGCTGCCTGCCGTACGCAAACCGTCACCGTCGATCACGACGTTGTTCGGCGGCGGGTACATCGCGTCCGGCCCGACCGGCGCCTCGCGGGTGCCGCGCCCCGTCCGTCCTGCGGGACTGAAGCTGCTGGGGACGGAAGGCGCCGGCGAGGTGCAGACCCCGGTGCGCGGTCGCGCTGCCGCCTCGATCCCCGTCGGGGGACGGGTGTGGTTCCGCCACGCGAAGGCGGGAGAACTGTGCGAGAGGTTCGACCGGGTGTACCTCGTCGACGAGAACGGACGCACCGAGGTTCCCACCTACCGTGGTGAGGGCGGCTGCTGGTGACCTTCCGTCTCCGGCCACAATGAGTTCATGCCGTTGACGTTCTTCCCCGGGTCGGTCGGCCGGGTCCACTGGCGGTGCCGGACCGTCGACGACGCGAGAGCCGGTGTCGTGTTCGCGCACGGCTTCGGGCAGCACACCGGGCACTACCACCGTTTCGCCTCCGGCCTCGCCGCCCACGGCATCGCGTGGTGGGGACTCGACCTCGCCGGACACGGGCTCTCCGAAGGAGAACCCGGCTCACCGGGCAACGTCGAGTTCCACGCCGAGGACTTCGGCGTGCTCACCGGCCTCGCCGCCGAGTCCGGTCTGCCGCTGGTGGCGATGGGCCATTCGCTCGGGGCGGCGACGGTCCTGACGGCGCTGGATGCCGATCCCTCCGGTGGTACCCGCCTCGCGGGCGTCGTGCTGTGCGGTACGCCGCGCACCGCGGCCCTGCCGGAGACGGCCGAAGCGCTCCGCGCGCGCGACCTGCCGGTCCTGCTGGTCCACGGCGTCGACGACCGGCTGGCCCCCGTCGACCCGGTACGCGAGTGGGCGTCGTCGGTGCCCCGGGCACAGTGGTGCGAATATCCCGATGCCGGGCACGACCTGTTGCACGAACCCGTGCATCGCAGGGTGACCTCGGATGTTGCCGCGTTCGTGGGCGACCTGGCCGGCCGGATTCCCCGATTCCCCGAGAAACGACAGGGCCCCTCGCGGTGACGAGGGGCCCGGTCGTCGGTGTGGAGCCTCAGTTGTAGATCGCTGCGATCTCGGCGCCGTGCTTGTCGTGGATGATGTTCCTCTTGAGCTTGAGCGTCGGGGTCAGCTCGCCGCTCTCGATGCTGAAATCGGTCTCGAGGATGCGGTACTTGCGGATCGCCTCTGCCTTCGAGACCTTCTTGTTGGTCTCGGCAACCGCCTCGTCGATCTCGGCGATCAGGTCGGGGTTCTTGATCAGATCGGCGACCGTGGTCTCCGCCGGCAGACCGTGCCGCTCGAGCCAGCCCGGCAGTGCCTCCGGGTCGAGGGTGATCAGCGC
>NZ_AJVB01000058.1:0-13889 GCF_000278445.1 Rhodococcus sp. R1101 | reverse complement strand
CACGAGCGCGACCGTCGCCGCGACGAGCGGTGCCGCGAAACACGTTCCGGACGACCGGCCCGTGCCGCCCCTCGCGTCCCCGGGAATCAGATCGGCCAGTCCGTCGGTGCCGGGATCGAGCGACACGAGCCCGCTCCCGGGAGCAGCGACATCGACCCACGGTCCGGGAAGACTGTATTCGGCGGGGGTACCGTCGTCCTCGACCGCGCCGACGGTGAGGACGTACTCGTCGTACCAGGCGGGAGACGCCAGGGTGACGACCGAATCCCACGGATCGGCACCGGGATCGGCCGGATCCACCGAGGACGGATTGCCCTCGCGGCAGGTGTCGGTGTTGCCGGCCGCCGCGACGACGACCGCGTCGTGCACATCGGTCGCGTACTGCACCGCCGCTCCCAGCGGACCGTCGGCGAGACCCTCGGCGACGGTCCGGCACGCGACCTCCGAGATGTTGACGACGGTGGCGCCGAGATCCACGGCGCGACGGACGGCCGCGGCGAGGGTCCGCACGTCGCCGTACCCGGATGCGTTGCGCGCGGCATCGTCGTCCGGCCGGGAGCGATCGGCGAAATGACCGCTGGACTGACGGATGGCGATCACCTCCACCTCGGGCGCGCCGCCGGCGAAGCCCGAGCCGGGTGCCGGGCGTGCCGCGATCAGTCCGGCGACGAGGGTGCCGTGCGCGTCGCAATCCTCGGTGCCGTCGCCCGTGGACACGTAGTCGCCGCCCGGCAGCGGAGCCGGCAGGCGCGGGTGCGGATGGACTCCGGTGTCGATGACGGCGACGACCTGTCCGGCCCCGCGTGTGATCGGCCAGACCGACGCGAAGTCGAGGATCCGTTGTGCCCGAGGGATCTGCGGCCCGTCGGGGGCGCGGGGAAGCTCCGCGCACAGCACCCGCAGTTCGGTGGCCTCGGGAGGTGCGGGCGTCGCCCCGGGAGGCAGTTGCGCGGGATCGGGTACCGGCGGCGCGGCGGCCGCGACACCCGTCGGGGCGGATGCCAGCAGGAGGGCCACGAGAAGGACCGTGAACGCCCGTAGCGGCTGCACCGTCACAGTCCGCGGATCGCCGCGTACACGCCGGCGACCCAGCACGCCAGTGGCACGACGGTTGTGATGGTCGCGTACTCGGCGAGTTCGGCGATCCGGCGTTGTACCGGAGTGAACGTCCGTCGTGGTGCGACCGCACCGAAGAGGAAGCCGGCAGACGCGAGTCCGGTTGCCGCCGTGAACGCCGCCCACGGTGGCAGCACCCCGGTCGCCGATGCACTCGCGAGCAACCCGAGCAGAAGCACCGCGCCGCCCGCTACGAGCGGAGCGGCCTGTGCGGTCGCGGTGTAGGTACGCCCCCGGAAGACCAGTACGACGGCTGCCGCAACGGCCAGTGCCACCGCGGGAACGAAGACCTCTCCGCCCCAAGGGAATGCGGCCCACCACGCCCCGGCCGCCGTGAGTACGACCACGGCGTGGACCATCCCGGTGAGTGCGCTCCGCGCGCGGTCGGCGCGGTGTTCGAGCTCCGCCGGTGACGGCAGTCCCGATATGTTCCCGTCCTCGGACGTCTCCGATTCGGACGGTGCGCCGGGTGCGGGGACCGGTGGGATGGGAAGTTTCGCGAGCATTCCCGCGAGACGAGGCGCCATCCCGGCGAGCAGCAGTGCGGCCACCACCGTTCCGGCTCCGAGGGCACGCGCCTCGAGATCGGTGGTCGAGGCGAGGACGGCGTTCACGCCGGCACCCGCAGCGATCACGGCGACCGCCGTGCACGACGCGAGGCCGATGCGGGCGACGCGCACGGCGATCACCGCGATCGTGCCGGTGAGTGCCGCCGCGAGAACGAGGCGAGGTGCCGGCGAACTCCCCGGGACGAGCAGCGCGCCGGCGGCCGACGCGAGTGGGAAGGCGCACCACAACAGCGCGGTGGCGGTGCGTCGATCGTCGTGCAGTCGCGCGAGGATGCCCGCGGCGAGCAGCAACAGAAGCGGCAGCACCGCGCACAGCCCACCCAGGACGAGACGGCTCACGCCGTCGGGCAGGGACAGCAACGGCAGGCATCCCGCAGCGAGGGCGACCGGGCCCAGGACCGCTGCCAGGAGACCCGCCGGACCCGCACCCCACGGCGTCGCCGTCCGGTCCGAGGATGCGACGCTGTACATGACGTCGTCGAACAACGGTGGAGGAGCGGGTGATCCGGCGTCCTCCAGGACGAGGATCTCGCCGTCGCGGACGCCGTGTTCGTCGAGGCTCAGCGCACCGGGCAGAGGAGCCCGGCCGATGCGTGCGAGCGCCCAGCCGTCGGGTTCCGTACGTTCCGGCGTCGCGTCGAAGTCGTTGTCCGGCCGGTGCCCGGCGACGAGATCCACGATCCCCGGCAGCAGCAGCGCCACCGGAACGTCGAGGGGCAGAGCGAGATCGACCTCGGTGTGGCGGGCGAGTACGGTGATCCGGCACAGATCCGGGGCTCCCACCTGCCCCGGGGTCTCGGATCGCGCACGCACAGATGTCATCGGCCTCGGTTCCCCCCGTCACTGCAGTCCGAACGACGCAGACCATACGACATCGTCCCGGGCGATGTCCCGTCCGAGTTCCCCGTCGAGGTACCGGCGGACGAGGAGGGGTACGTAAGGCCGCAGCGGTAGGTTAGTCTTCCACGACCGTGGGGCCGTAGGGGGCGGCCGACGGCGTTCCGGGGGGTGGCGAACGTGAGTACCGTACGTTTCGTGCGGAGAGCACGGCGGGAGGCGCCGCGCGTGCCCAGTGGCGAGGTGAGTGTCCAACCGCCGCCCGACATTCCCCGTGCCACACCCGGCAACCTGGTGACCAAACTGCTCCCGCTCGTGATGGTCGCGGCGATGATCGGGATGGTCGCGCTGATGTTCGGCACGGGAGCGGCGCGCAGCCCCATGGCGATGATCTTCCCGCTCATGATGGTCGTGTCCCTGGTGGGCATGCTCGCCAACGGTGGTCGCAGCGGTGGGACGAAGACCGCCGAGGCGAACGAGGACCGCAAGGACTATC
This sequence comes from Rhodococcus sp. R1101, assembly GCF_000278445.1. Classification (NCBI taxonomy): domain Bacteria; kingdom Bacillati; phylum Actinomycetota; class Actinomycetes; order Mycobacteriales; family Nocardiaceae; genus Rhodococcus; species Rhodococcus sp. R1101. The sequence continues at coordinate 10,871 of NZ_AJVB01000058.1, read as the reverse complement.
TGAGATATCTCGACCGACTCCGGCGCGAGGTCACCGAGACGGCGCACGAACAACGTCGGGCGCTCGAATGGACGCATCCCGATCCGGCCCTGCTGTGGACCCTCGCCGGCACCGTCCGGATGTGGGAGCGGCGCAGCACCGATCCGGACTTCGGTCATCTCAGGGTGGGGCGCGGAGGCCAGCGACTCGCGACCCGGCTCGTGCCACCCGACACGGGACCGGTCGAGGATCTCGAACCGGTCGCCGCCGTTTCTCTGCGCCGGTTCGTGCGCGCGCATTCGGTGGTGCCGGCACTGCCCACGGCCGTGTCGCTGCGAGGTTTCGCCGCCATCGGCATCGACGGAGACCGTGAGACGGCACGTTCGCTCGCGCGGGCGATGCTCGCGCAGGCGTGCACCTTCCACGGACCCGACATGCTGCAGGTCGCCGTCGTGTGCGGGCCCGACACCGCTGCGGAATGGGAGTGGATCAAGTGGCTGCCGCACGCGCAGAACCCGGTCCTGCGCGACGGTGCGGGTAGCGCACGCACGGTGTTCGGCTCGGTGCTCGAACTCGAGACGGATCTCGCGACGGTGCTGGCCGGTCGCAGCAGGTTCGTCCGGAACGCCCCGGCCGACGAGGGCGCCGTGCACCTCGTCGTGGTCGTCGACGGCGGGGTCACGGGATCGGGTTCGGGTGTGCTCGACGACGGTCTCGACGCGGTGACCGTGCTCGACCTCTCCGGATACGCCGCACGGCTGAGCGCGACACGCGGTCTGCGTCTGATGGTCGAGGAGGGGCGGGTCGGGGTCGCGACCGGCACCGACGTCGACGTCTTCGCCGATACCGACTCCATCGACGCTGCACAGGCACAGACCCTGGCGAGGCGGCTCGCCCCGTATCGGGTGACGAGCGGCGCGGTGGACGACAGCGCCGGCGACGACCGGCCGTCGAGCTGGCAGGAGTTGCTCGGGCTCGGGGACGTGGCTCGATTCGACCCCGACCAGGCGTGGGTCCCGCGCCGTGGACGCGACCGTCTGCGGGTTCCCATCGGCGTGGGCATCGACGGTGCGCCCGTCGAGCTCGACCTCAAGGAGGCCGCCGAGAACGGGATGGGCCCGCACGGATTGTGCATCGGCGCAACTGGATCGGGAAAGAGTGAGTTCCTGCGGACACTGGTCCTGGGCCTCGTGGCGACGCACCCACCCGAGGCGCTCAACCTGGTCCTGGTGGACTTCAAGGGCGGCGCGACCTTCCTCGGACTCGAGCGGATCGCACACGTCGCGGCGGTGATCACCAATCTCGCGGACGAGCTCGCGATGGTCGACCGCATGAAGGACGCACTCGAGGGTGAGATGAACCGCCGGCAGGAGTTGCTCCGGATCGCAGGGAACTTCGCCAATGTCGGCGACTACGAGAAGGCCAGGGCAGCGGGCGCCCCGCTCGACCCGTTGCCCGCGCTGTTCATCGTGGTCGACGAGTTCTCCGAACTGCTCTCGCAGCAACCGGAATTCGCCGATCTCTTCGCGGCGATCGGGCGGCTGGGACGGTCGCTGCACATGCACCTGTTGCTGGCGAGCCAGCGACTCGACGAGGGCCGGCTCCGCGGCCTCGACAGTCACCTGTCGTACCGCGTCGGCCTGAAGACGTTCTCCGCCAACGAGTCGCGGAGCGTCCTCGGCGTTCCCGACGCCTACCACCTGCCGTCGACGCCCGGCGCGGGATACCTCCGGACCGATTCCGCAGACATCCAGCGGTTCTCCGCGGCGTACGTCTCGGGACCGTACGAACCCGGCCCTCCCACCCGGCGCATCCGGTCGGCGGCGCCGACCGGCGCGTCCCGGCCCCGCATCTTCACGGCCCGGACGGTGCCGGTGGAGTCCGGTCCGCCCGCTCCGGTCGCCGAGCCGCTCCCGGTCCCCGCCGCAGGCGACGGACGAAGCGTTCTCGAGGTGGTCGTCGACCGGATCCGGGGGCACGGCACACCGGCCCACGAGGTATGGCTGCCCCCGCTCGACGCATCCCCGTCGCTGGACATACTCCTGCCCCGGTCGGTGCTCACCGGCGACGTTCCACGTCATGCTGCGCTGCGCACCGTCGTCGGTGTCGTGGACCGGCCGTTCGAGCAACGCCGCGACCCGCTGGTGGTCGACCTGTCGGGGTCCGCCGGCAACGTCGTGGTCGTCGGTGGCCCGCAGTCCGGCAAGTCCACCCTGGTGCGCAGCCTCGTCCTGTCGATGGCGCTGACGCACACCGCCGAACAGGTGCAGTTCTACGCTCTCGATTTCGGTGGCGGCACGTTGTCGGGTCTGGCCGGCCTGCCGCATGTCGGTTCCGTCGCCGGACGGCACGACACCGATCGGGTGCGCCGGACCGTTGCGGAGATGATGTCGTTGCTGCGCCGCCGCGAACGATCCTTCGCCGAGAACGGCATCGAGTCCATGGCCCAGGTGCGACGGATGCGCGCCGACGGAAACGCGCTCGCCACCGATGATCCGTTCGGCGACGTCTTCCTCGTCGTCGACGGATGGCCCAGCATCCGGCAGGATTTCGAGTCGCTGGAACAGACGATCGGGATCCTGGCGGCCCAAGGCCTGTCCTACGGCATCCACGTGGTGCTCAGCGCACCGCGCTGGGGCGACGTCCGGCCTGCCATGCGCGACCTGCTGGGTACGCGGCTCGAACTCCGACTCGGCGATCCGTCCGACTCCGAGTACGGCCGCAAGAGAGCGGCCACGGTGCCCGAAGGGCGACCCGGACGCGGCATCGACCGCGACGGACTGCACATCCTGGGCGCGTTGCCCCGGGTGGACGGAAGCTCCGATCCGGCCGATCTCGCAGCCGGTGTCGCCGCGGCGGTCGAGGCCGTCCGCGCTACCGCGTCCGGACGGTCGGCGCCGCCGGTCCGCATGCTGCCCGAGCGCATCGACAGGTCCGACCTGCTCGCGGCAATGCCCACCGGATGGCCGCCGCCGGTCGATGCCTCCCGGTCCGCCCGGCTCCGTATCCCGATCGGCATCGACGAATCCGAACTCGCGCCCGTGTCGGTGGATTTCGCCGACAGTCCCCACCTGTTGATCTTCGGCGACTCGGAGTGCGGCAAGACGACCCTGCTCCGGGGACTGTGCCGCGGGTTGACCGAGTCCGGCAGCGGCGCCGAGATCAGGATCGTCATCGGCGACTACCGCCGGACCATGCTCGGCGTCGTCGGCGGCGGCCATCTCGGCGGATATGCGCCGTCGGCCACGGTCCTCGCGGCCATGGTCCGGGAACTCGCCGTCATCTGCGAGCGTCGGCTGCCGGGCCCCGACACGACGCAACAGCAGCTGCGCGACCGGTCGTGGTGGACCGGGCCCGAGGTGTTCGTGGTGATCGACGATTACGACATGGTCGCGACGTCGGGTCAGAACCCGGTGCTGCCACTGCTCGACTACCTCCCACAAGGGCGGGACATCGGGTTGCACCTGGTGGTCGCGCGCCGTTCGGGCGGAGCGGGACGTGCGATGTACGAACCGATTCTGGGGCGTCTGCGGGAGCTGTCGAGTCCGGGTCTGATCATGAGCGGAAGCCGCGACGAGGGAGCGCTCGTCGGCGCGGTCCGTCCGTCACCGATGCCACCGGGCCGCGGCACGCTCGTGCGACGCGACGGCACGTCGCTCGTCCAGACGGCATGGGCGCCGGAGGCGTGATGACGAGCCGGGACGAGGCGGTTGCTGCGGTCGCGTTCACGATGACATCCGGGTCGATGCACATCGGATGGCCCGGAACGACGCGCAGTGTGCCGGCTCTTGCGGCAGATGTGGGCGAGCGCCGGGTATTCGGAGCTCCCGCCGGTGAGGTGGCGGATCCGCTCGACGTCACAGAGTTCGCGGATATCGCCGCGGTCGGAACCGAACGCGAACTCGGGGAGTTGCTGACCGGACTCGTCGCGTACGGCGCGGCCACCGCCGGTGCGCCCGACACGGCCGGGCCGGCATGTGCGATACACCCCACCTGGTGGAACGAGCGGCGACGCGACCTTCTCCGGACCGCCGTGCGGCAGGTCGCGGGCGACACGATCCTGCTCCCGGTCGCGGTGGCCGCCGCACGCGCCGCCGACACCGCTCCGCACGAGAGGTGCGTGGTGCTCGAATTCGCCGCCGGCGGAGTCACCGCGGTGAGTGTCGCCGGGTTCGCCCCCGACGGGCCGACCGTCGAGCGCGTCGCGCGGGATCCGGATCTGTCGCTGTATTCCCCGGACGCCGCGGCGCGTCTCGAGAGCCTGCTGACCTCGGTGTGCGGCGGGTCCGGACCGGAGGTGGTGGTGGTGACCGGCGGGCCGGGCGAACCGTCCGGTGTCGAACCGCTGGCCCTCGCGGTCGATCTCGTAGGTCCGGGCCGACGGGTCGTGCCCGTCGCGGCCTCGGAGATGCTCGTCGCGGTGACCGGTTCCCCCTCGGCGCCGACCACCCCGGGATCGGGTGCGCGGGGCGCACCTACCAGGTCGACGATGGACGGACCCGACCGGACGTTGCCGTGGCTGAACGAGGTACGCGCACGCCCGGATTCCGGCCGTCCCGGGCGGGACGGCAGGGTGCGCACAATGTTCGTGGCCGGCGCGATGGTCCCGGCCCTGCTCGCCGCCGCGATATTCCTGTGGCCGCTCCTCGCAGGAGGAAACGACGCGGACGTTCGGAATCTGCCCGAAGTCGTTGCCGCGGAGGAGACGCCGAACACCGTCGAATCGCCCTCGGTGGTGCCCACCGGCGACCCCGGACCTCGGGCGTCGACTCGGGTCGACGTCGGTCCGCTGAATCTCGAACTGCCCGACGGCTGGCGCATCCGGGACCCCGAGACCGTATCTGCGGGTCGTGCGGAACTGATACCACTCGGCGGGGCCGATCGTCGGATCCTGGTCGTGTACCGGGATCTTCCCGACGGGACGGACGCGGGTTCCGTCGCATCCGCGTTGGTTGCGCGGGCCGCCGAACGTGCACCCGTCATCCGTGATCTCGACGCCGACACGACCTTCGCCGACCGCAAGGTCGTGGCGTACACGGAGGTTCCCGACGACTACTCGGTGGTGCGGTGGTCGGTGCTCGTATTCCCCGGACTCCAGGTCTCGGTGGGATGCCAGTACCTCGAGGAGGATTGGACTCGTATCCGCAGTGAATGCGAGCAGGCCGTCCACACCCTCCGGCTCGGCTGACGACGAGGATTCGCGAATTTTCCGGACACGGCGGAACCGATACCGCACCGGGCGCGTCCAACCACATGTAAGAGCGAAGACCGGCTCGACGCCGAGCCGGGTGATCCACGCACCAGCGAAGGAGTACGCCGTTGAGTCAACCGACCGGCAATTCGAATCAACTCACCACCGATGTGGCGACCATGGAGGTCGTCGCGGGACAACTCCAGGACTCCCGCGCCGAACTCGACGCGATCCTCGGACGGCTGACGGGCGTGGTGCAGTCCGCGCCGGCCGTCTGGCGGAGCCGCTCGGCGGAACAGTTCGCCGGAATCATGGAGCGCTGGAACGTCAACCACACCAAGCTGTCGAACGCGCTGGACGAACTGGCCGAGGCCGTCCGCACCAGCGGACGGTCGTACGCCGCCGCCGAGGATCACCAGGCCCGGTCCCTGTCGGCGATCGACCCCGACGGCGGTTCGGTTCTCAACGGCTCGTTCACCTGATCCCCGGTCCTTCCGGCACACATTCGAGAACAAGGAGAACGATCCGTGTCCGAGATCTATCAGAACTTCGCCGGCGTCGCCGACCTGCACGCCCAGCTCGTGTCCGGTCAGAAGGCGATCGAGGCGACGCTCGACCGCATCGAGGGGCAGGTCGCGCCTCTCGTCGCCAGCTGGGACAGCGACGCGAAGGAGCGTTACGCCGCCACGCAGGCCCGCTGGAACGAGGCCGAGGCCGGTCTCATCCAGGTGCTGCACGATATCGGCCGGGTGGTCTCGACCGGTAACGACAACATGCAGGAGGTCGAGCGACTGAACCAGCAGCGTTTCCCGGGCTGATCCGGGTTCGTCGGATCCGACCGGTCCGGCGCTGTCACGTCCCGGTGGTGGAGAGGCCACCGGGACGTGACTTGTCTCGGCGGCGCGGGCTCCCTGCACGGAGGCCGAGCACAGGAGCCTGCCGAGGCGCTTTGACCCGTCCGGTCTGGGCCCGGTAGAGTGTCCCCTCGGCGTGTCGCACGTCGTCGTGCCCTGTGGCGCGAGGAACATCTCTCCCGGGTCTCAACTGGCCGCCGGGCGTGACCATCGTCGACATGCAGGCCAGCAGCGAAACGATAGACGAGGAAGATCTGTGTCTACGTACACACCGAAGGCCGGCGACGTGACCCATCAGTGGCACGTCATCGACGCCACCGACGTGGTGCTCGGCCGCCTCGCGGTGCAGGCGGCAAACCTGCTCCGCGGCAAGCACAAGCCCACATTCGCGCCGCACGTCGACGGTGGTGACTTCGTCGTCATCATCAACGCCGACAAGGTTGCCGTCTCCGGCAACAAGCGGACCGACAAGTTCCTCTACAGCCACTCCGGTCACCCGGGCGGTCTGCGGGCTCGTTCCGTCGGCGAGGTTCTCGAGAAGAACCCCGACCGCCTCGTGGAGAAGGCCGTCACCGGCATGCTCCCGAAGAACAAGCTCGGTCGCGCCATCGCGAAGAAGCTGAAGGTCTACGCGGGCCCGAACCACCCCCACGCCGCGCAGCAGCCGGTGCCGTTCGAGATCAAGCAGGTGGCACAGTGACGACGCCCGAGGAACAGAACGTGAACCCCGAAGAGTACGTCGAGAACGTCGAGGTCGCTGCCGAGGAGTACGTCGAGGACGTCGTCGAGGCACCTGCTGCCCCGATCGTCTTCGACCGTCCGGTCCAGACCGTCGGTCGCCGTAAGGAGGCCGTCGTCCGCGTCCGCCTCGTGCCCGGCACCGGCAACTTCGTGCTCAACGGCCGCACCATCGAGGACTACTTCCCGAACAAGGTGCACCAGCAGCTCGTGAAGTCGCCCCTGGTGACGGTCGAGCGCACCGAGTCGTTCGACATCCACGCACGTCTGCACGGCGGCGGCCCGTCCGGCCAGGCGGGCGCGCTGCGTCTCGCCATCGCGCGTGCGCTCACCGAGGTCACCCCCGAGGATCGCCCCGCGCTCAAGCGTGCCGGCTTCCTCACGCGTGACCCGCGTGCCGTCGAGCGCAAGAAGTACGGCCTGAAGAAGGCCCGTAAGGCATCGCAGTACTCCAAGCGCTGATGTGCCGCCGACGCTGATTTCGTCAGAGTCGGCACCTGTTCCACCACGAGAGCAGGCGTCGGTAGACATTTCCTACCGGCGCCTGCTTTCGTGCATTCTGTCCTCTATCGGCACCCGCGGCGGGGGCCGCACACGACTGGGAGGCTGTGTACATGGGTCGGTTGTTCGGCACCGACGGAGTCCGGGGCTTGGCCAATGCCGAGCTCACAGTGGAGCTGGCAGTGCGGCTCGCAGGCGCTGCCGCAGCGGTTCTGGCCCCGCAGGGTGCCGACCGGCGGCCGGTTGCGGTCGTGGGTCGCGATCCCCGCGCGAGCGGCGAGATGCTCGAGGCGGCCGTCACGGCCGGACTCACCGCCGCCGGAGTCGACGTGCTGTCGGTGGGCGTGCTGCCCACCCCGGCTGTCGCATTCCTCACCGGTGACTACGAAGCCGACCTCGGTGTGATGATCTCCGCGTCGCACAATCCCATGCCCGACAACGGCATCAAGATCTTCGCGGCCGGCGGGCGCAAGCTCGACGACGAGGTCGAGGACCGGATCGAAGCGGTGCTGCACGGCGACGCCGCGACGGCCGCACGCCCGACCGGCGCCGGCATAGGCCGCGTACGCGCCGTGTCGGACGCACTCGACCGTTACCTCGCGCATCTCGCGGCCGCCGTGCACCGGCCCCTCACCGGTACGACCGTCGTGGTCGACTGTGCGCACGGTGCCGCCTCGACGGCCGGCCCGGCCGCCTACGCTGCCGCAGGCGCGACGGTGATCGCGATCAATGCCGAACCCGACGGACTGAACATCAACGACGGGTGCGGCTCCACGCACCTGTCCGTGCTGCAGCAAGCTGTGCTCGAGCACGGCGCCGACCTGGGCCTCGCGCACGACGGCGACGCCGATCGCTGCCTCGCGGTCGACGCGACCGGCACGGTGATCGACGGCGACGCCATCATGGCGATCCTCGCCCTCGGCATGCACGAAGCCGGTGAACTTCCCGACGACACCCTCGTCGCCACAGTGATGAGCAATCTCGGTCTGCACCTCGCGATGCGCGCGGCGGGGATCGAGGTGCGCACCGTCGGTGTGGGCGACCGCTACGTGCTCGAAGAGCTCCGGCGCGGTGGCTACGGCCTCGGTGGTGAACAGTCGGGTCACATCGTCCTTCCCGCGCACGGCACGACCGGCGACGGCGTGCTCACCGGTCTCCGCCTGATGGAACGGGTCGCGACGACGGGCCTGCCCCTCGCGAAGCTCGCCTCGGTGATGACCTCGCTCCCGCAGGTTCTCGTGAACGTGCGGGTCCACGACAAGGTCGCCGTGGCGAACGATCCGACGGTGGCGGCTGCGGTCGCGGCCGCCGAGAGCGAACTCGGTGAGACCGGCCGGGTGCTGTTGCGTCCCTCGGGCACGGAACAGCTCGTGAGGGTCATGGTCGAAGCCGCCGACGACGATCACGCTCGCGCCGTCGCCGACCGTCTCGCGGAAGTCGTCGCCGCCGTCTGATCGCGAGCGGAACCGGATCGCCGCGCGCTGCGTCCAACCCCTTCGAGAGGGTTCGTCGGGACGGAGAGCGGACATGGACATACGGCAGGGCACGATCCGGTTCGACGGCGACGCGGTGCGCGCGGTCGCGGCACGTCTGGCGGAGGTGGCCGAGGACGCCGACCGCGAGATCCGTCGCGGATTCGGCGGTCTCCGATTCGACGGGTCCGGCACCGGATCGGCGCACCGCTCGGCCGGCGTCTGCGCCGAGACCGGATATCGCAGGGTGCGCGCCTCGTGCGAGACCTGGGTGGCCACCGTACAGGCGCATGCCGATGCGCTGCGCGCCGTGGCAGACGGCTACCTGGACCAGGACCTCACCATCGAGGTCGCACTCGCCGATGTGGCGGCCCGTGCCGCACTCGACCACTCGGGAGACCGCCGGTCGTGAGGAATCCTCCTGTGGACGTAGGCGACCTCCTGGACGCCGGAGCGCCCGGCCTGGCCCGTCTGACCGACGACCTGCGGTGCCTGCACGCTCTCGGCTGCGCGACCGGCAGTACCGTCGCGGATGTCCGCGCCCGCTACGACGAGCACCGTGCCCTCTCCCTGCCGGCACTCACCGACGACGCGGCCGGGGTGCGCTCGCTCGCGGCATCCCTCGGCCGTCGGACCGACGAACAGCGTCGCCTCCTGCTGCGACTCGACGAGGCATGGGACGGCTCCACCGCGGAGCACGCCCGCACGGCCCTGACGTCCACCATCGCCGGGGGAGCCGGATTGTGCGCGTCGCTGACCGATCTCGCGGGAGCACTCGAGACGGCTGCATCCGCGATCGCCGACGCGCTGCGTGAGAAGGCCCGCGTCGTCGGGGGTCTCGCGGAGCGGCCCGTGGGCGGCCGGACGAGGGACGAGATCGACACGATCGTCGCCGGGGCGAGCGGCGGCCCGCACGGACCGACCCCGGAGGAGCGATCACGCTGGTTCGGCGACCCGCCCGGTGGGGGAGCAGCGGCAGACCCTGCCGTCGAGTGCCGGAGATGGGTCGAGGAACGACTGGTGCCGGCAGTCCGCGACGCCGTCGACGCACTGGTGCAGGCGTGCGACGACGCCGGCCGCCGGATCGCGGACAGTCTCACCGAGCTGTCGACCGCCACGAAACGCGCCGCGGACGGTGCCGAGGCGGCCGCAGATGCGTCCGGTGCCGAGACGGCCGCAGGCGCCGAGGGCGGGTCCGTGCAGGACGTACCGATGGCGCAGGACCGCGCCGATCACGGTGCGGCCGTGCCCGTCCCGGGTGTCCGGCCGGGCGAACGCAAACGCGAGCACCCACCCGGATCCGTCCAGGAGGTCCGCCCACAGGACGAGAGCGACGAGAGCGACGACGTCGTCGTGCTCGCCGAAGCCGGACCGTTGTGACGCGAACGACGAGGCGCCGCGCTGTCAGCGTCCGAGGAGCAGATTGACCTGCGTGCCGAGATCGCGGTCGACGGCGTCGGGATCGGCGATCACCGTGGACCCGGGCAGTTCGGTGGTGGGATCGGAGAAGATCGCGTACGTCTTGTCGCCGGTCAGGCGATGGAGCAGGAAGCCGGTGAGCACGGCACGGGTGCGTTCCTGCGTGCGCCGCTCCGCACCGCCCACACCGAGGGCGCCGAGCAGGCGGCGGCCCTCGACGAGCCCTTCGTCGTCGGCCTTGTCGACCACGCGCAGCTGCACGTCGTCGCTGCCCCAGCCCCGGGCGACCGCGACGGCGTCGCTGGTCATCGACCCGATGCTCTTCTCTCCGACGAGGACGAGGCCCGGTGCCCGGACTCGGGCGGCCGCCTCGGACGCGGCGGGGGAGACGGGCGAGGGGTAGAGCGCAGCGACGGTCGCGACCTCGCGTCTCGCGGCGGCGAGCACCGCCGCACCCGCGCCGGAGCCGTGGCCCACCAGCGCGAGCTTCGACGGGTGGACACTGATCCGCCCGGTGCCGAGACGCACGCCGGCACAGATGTCGAGGGTGGTGAGCAGGTCGGTCGACAACCCGATCGCCGACGGCACCGGTCCGCGCTCGGTGTTGGGAGCCCCCACCACGATTCCCCAGGACGCGAGGTGCTCGAAGAGTTTCGTGTACTTGGTCACCCCGGTGAGCCAGCCGTGACCGAATGCGATCGCGGGCAGGTCGAACCT
>NZ_AJVB01000057.1:0-14428 GCF_000278445.1 Rhodococcus sp. R1101 | reverse complement strand
GGGCGCTGGAGATCGCGGCAGAGCGGAACAAGGCGGCCGACGCCGCCGACGACGACTGGAAGAACGGTTGAGTTCGACGACGAGCACCCGGAACCGCAGGAGTTCCCGAGCATCGTGGTGACCACTCCCATCGTCGTCGCGCCTGCGATCGACTTCGCCGACGTGCGCGCCGAATTCGACCTCGTCGACGTCTTCCCGTCCGATGCCCTCGACGAGGCACGGCAGGCGGCCGACCGCTACGCGGACGTCCGCGAGGACCGCACCGACCTGCCGCTCGTGACCATCGACCCACCCGGATCGATGGATCTCGATCAGGCGCTGCACCTCGAACGCACCGACGACGGTTTCGTGCTGCACTATGCGATCGCCGATGTGTACGCACTCGTCGAACCGGGTGGCGCTCTCGACGCCGAGACACATCGTCGCGGGCAGACCTTCTACCTGCCCGACGGCTCGATTCCGCTGCATCCGCGCGAAGTGTCCGAGGGCACCGCGAGCCTGTTGCCGGACGTCGTCCGCCCCGCGGCGCTGTGGCGGATCGAGACCGACCACCGCGGGGAGCCCCTCGCGGTGAGCGTGCGGCGCGCGCTCGTCCGGTCGGTCGCGCGCATGGACTACGCCGGAGTGCAGCGCGACGCCGATGCGGGCAGGTTGCATCCGTCCGTCGAGGCGTTGCCCGACTTCGGCCGGTTGCGCGCGGCCGCGGCGCTCGCGCGCGGCGCGATCGAACTGCGCCTGCCCACACAGGACGTCGTGCCGCACGGCGACGGCTGGAGGCTGCAGATCGAACCGCGGACCGAGGCCGACGAGTGGAACTCCGAGATCTCGCTGCTCACTGGAATGTGTGCCGCGCAGATGATGATCGCCGCCGGGATCGGTCTGCTGCGCACCCTTCCCGCCGCCGATCCCGCGGCGGTCGACGGGCTGCGTCGCACCGCTCGGTCGTTGGACGTGCCGTGGCCGCCGGAGATCGGAGTCGGGTCCTTCCTCGCCGGACTCGACGCCCACGATCCGCGGACGCTCGTGTTGATGAGCGAAGCGCCGACGCTACTGCGCGGGGCGTCCTACGCCGCCTTCGACGGTGAACTGCCCGAGACGATCCTGCACGGAGCGATCGGCGCGCCCTACGCGCATGTCACCGCGCCGTTGCGCCGGTTGTCCGACCGATACGCCACAGAGGTGTGCCTCGCGGTGTCGTCGGGCCTGCCCGTCCCGGAGGCGGTGCGCGCGGAACTGTCCGCGATGCCGAAGATCATGTCGTCGACGGATTCGCTCGCCGGCAAGGTGAACCGGGCGTGCATCGACCTGGCCGAGGCCGTCGTGCTCGCGCCGCGAGTGGGGGAGACCTTCGAGGCGACGGTGCTGAAGGAAGCCACCGACCGGCATGACGCCGAGGTGTTCGTCGCCTCCGAGACCGTCATCGGCCCGTGCGGCGGGGCACCCGAGGAGGGCAGCACCGTGCGGGTGCGGCTCACCCTCGCCGACCCGCAGGCCCGCAAGATCCGCTTCGACCATGACCGGTGAGACCACGCGGCGGCGACGTCCGGTTGCTGCCGTCCTCGCCGTCGCGGTCGCATTGTGTGCGGCGCTCGCGGTGCTCGTGTGGTGGATCCTGCCGAACCGGCTGTTCCCCTGGGACAGTGCGTCGTTCCCCGAGATCGACACGTCGGCGTTGTCGCCGGCGCAGGTGCGGATCGTCGAACTGCTCGAGGAACAGCACGAGGCGCAACCGCCCGGCACGTTCTACTCGGAGGGCGTCCGCGAAGCGTGGTGCGCCGACTTCGTCAGCTGGATCATGCGGGAAGCCGGTGTGCCGCTGTCCAATCCGCACTCGGGTCATTGGCGGATCCCGGGCGTGTACACACTCCAGGAGTACTACGAGCAGACGGGCCGCTACGAACCGGCAGGAACGGGTTACCGGCCGGAGGTCGGCGACGTGGTGCTGTACCACAACAGGATCGGCGTCGGCCAGCGCGAGCACACGAACATCGTCGTCGCCGTCGACGGTGATTCGGCGATCACCGTCGGCGGCAACGAGATGGGCCGGATCCGCGTCCACGAACTCGACCCGGCCGGTGACGACGCCGTGATCGGCTTCGGGCGGTTACCCGCCTGATCCGCTGTCAGCGGAAGGAGTCGGTGGCCTCGACGAGCCGGTGGACGATCCCCGGTTCGGTCGCCGCGTGTCCCGCATCGTCGACGATGTGCAGCCGGGAGGACGGCCACGCCTCGTGCAGGTCGTAGGCACTGCGTGCCGGGCACACCACGTCGTAGCGGCCCTGCACGATCACACCCGGGATGTCGCGCAGCAGGTGCGCGTCGCGCAGGAGCGCCCCCTCGTCGAAGAAGCCGCGGTGGTGGAAGTAGTGGTTCTCGATGCGGGCGAAGGCCAGCGCGAACCGGGGTTCGGCGGTTTCCGCGACCCGGTCCGGGTTCGGCAACAGCGAGCTCGTGGCGCCCTCCCAGGTGGACCACGCGATGGCCGCGTTCAGGGCGACGTCCGGATCGGTCGAGTGCAGCAGACGGTGGTAGACGTCCACGGGATGCTCGCCCGCCCCGGCCCCGGCGAACGGGGCGCAGAAGCCCTCCCATGCCTCGGGGAACAGCCGGCCGGCGCCGCCGTTGTAGTACCAGTCGATCTCGCTGCGGCGCAGCAGGAAGATCCCACGAAGGACGAGCTCGGTGACACGCTCGGGGTACCGCTGGGCGTAGGCGAGGGCGAGAGTCGATCCCCACGACCCGCCGAACACCATCCACCTGTCCACCTCGAGGAAGGCGCGTAGGCGTTCGATGTCGGCGGCGAGGTGGTCGGTGGTGTTGACCGACAGATCCGCACCATCGGCCACGTGGGGTCGCGACCGGCCGCAGCCGCGCTGGTCGAACAACACGATCCTGTAGGCGGCCGGGTCGAAGAAGCGGCGGTGCAGGGGTGCGGTGCCGCCACCGGGACCGCCGTGGAGGAAGACCACGGGCTTGCCCTGCGGGTTACCACTGACCTCCCAATACAGCTGCTGGCCGTCGCCGACGTCGAGCATGCCCGTCGCGTGCGGCTCGATCGGCGGATACAGTTCGCGTCGCTCCACGGGTCAGAACCCGACGAGACCCGACGCGAGATCGGGAATGTCGAGGCCGCGCAGGGCCTCCTCGCGCACCTGCGGGCACTGCGCGGAGGTCGCCGCGTCGATGCGGCCCCGGTCGCCCGCGAGCACGACGAGATCGACACCGTTCGCCGCACCCCATTCACCGACGAGGATGTTGAGGCCGCCGCGACCCACCGACGGGGTGTAGGTGCGCCAGTTCGACAACTGGCCTTCGAGGCGAGCACACAGGTCGGCGGTCTGCGCTTCGGTGAAGCCCCCGGCTCCGGCTTCCGAGGGTGAGCCTGCCGCGGACGGCGAACGCGTGGGCTCCGTCGACCGCGACGTCTCGACCGTGGCGTCGGTCGACGTTCCGCTGGGTGCCGGATCCTGAGCCGGTGCGCAGCCGACGAGAACACCGGCCAGTGCGGCGGTGACGGCGGGGACGAGACTGAAGCGGAGCTGCATGGACACCTCGTGGTTTCGTACGGTCGGGTCGTCGTCGAGTCTGCCACCGATCCGGAAGGTGCCCGAAAAATGCGACGGGCACCACCGAACTCGTCGATGGTGCCCGTCGTCGCAGATCCTCAGAAGGAGTGCTCGGGCCCCGGGAAGGTGCCCTGCGCCACTTCTGCTGCGTACTGCGTTGCGGCGCGGCGCAGTTCGTCGCCCACCTGCCCGAACTTCTTGACGAACTTCGCGGTCTTCCCGCTCGTGTAGCCGGCCATGTCCTGCCAGACGAGGACCTGGGCGTCGCACTCGTTGCCGGCGCCGATGCCGACGGTCGGGATGCTCAGCTTGCGGGTGACCTGCCCGGCCAGATCGGCCGGCACCATCTCCATCACGACGGAGAACGCACCCGCCTCCTGGACGGCGATCGCATCGGCGACGAGCTGTTCGGCGCCGTCGCCGCGTCCCTGCACCCGGAACCCGCCGAGCGTGTTCACGGACTGCGGGGTGAAGCCGATATGGGCCTGCACGGGGATGCCGGCGGCGGTGATCGCGGCGATCTGCGGAGCCATCCGCTCGCCGCCCTCGAGCTTCACCGCGTGGGCGCCGCCCTCCTTCATGAACCGCACGGCCGTCGCAAGGGCCTGCTCGGGCGAGGACTCGTAGGAACCGAACGGCAGGTCGGCGACGACGAGCGCGTGCGGAGCACCCCGTACGACGCCGCGGACGAGAGGGAGGAGCTCGTCGACGGTCACGGGCACCGTGGTGTCGTAGCCGTACACGACGTTGGCTGCCGAATCGCCCACGAGCAGGACGGGGATGCCCGCCTCCTCGAAGATGCGGGCGGAGGAGTAGTCGTAGGCCGTCAACTCTGCCCAGCGGCGGCCTTCGGCCTTCATCGCCTGCAGGTGATGGACTCGTGTCTTGCGCTTGGGGGTGTCGGCAGGGGCTGCAGCGGAAGCCGCGCCACCGTATACGGACGTCACGTTGTCGGACATCACTGTCCCTTTCTTCCTCGAGGCCCTCGGGGTCCCCGGGTCGGGTGATGACCGTCTCAGTCTGCCACTCGGGCCGGAACCCGCGAAGATCCCGGGGCGGTGCGATTCGTCACACCACTGCGCCGCCGGTGGTGAACAGCGCCGGTCGCGAGGGCAGTGCGCAGCTCTGTCCGTGGCACGATCGGATCGTGCCCCACCCTGTTCGTGCGCGAATCCGTCGTCTGTCCGTCCTGGCGCTCGTGGCCGCTGCGGCGGCGACCGCATGCGGTGACGCCGCCGAGGAGGCACGGCAGCCCTCGGCGGTCGGAGTGGTTCCCGGACTCGAACGGTTCTACCAACAGGACCCGGAGTGGGGGTCGTGCGGGCCGTACGGCGCCGAGGGGCCGATGCTGGAGCGGCAGGGCGTGGAATGCGCGCGGGTCGAGGTTCCGCTCGACTACGCGGATCCGAGCGGTGAGGTGATCACCCTCGCGGTGTCGCGCTTGGCCGCCACGGGCGACCGGATCGGTTCCCTGCTGGTCAATCCCGGCGGACCGGGCGCCTCGGGGCTGTCGACGGCGCTCGCCGCCGACAGCACCGTCCTTGCCGACCGCTTCGACGTGATCGGCTTCGATCCTCGCGGTGTCGGGTCGTCCGAACCGGCGGTCCGCTGCCTCACCGACGCCGAGTTCGACGCCGACCGCGCCCTCGACGACGGGGACACGAGCCCCGAGGGCATCGCCGAGGCGGAGAAGCGCAATCGCGAATACGCGCAGCTGTGCGCCGAACGCAACGGTACGGACCTGCTCGCCCACGTCGGCACTCGTGAGGTCGTGCAGGACATGGACGTGCTTCGCGGCGTTCTGGGCGACGACGCGCTGACCTATCTCGGCTACTCGTACGGAACCCGGCTCGGCACCCTCTACGCCGAGGCCTTCCCCGGTCGGGTGCGGGCCATGGTGCTCGACGGTGCGATCGACCCCGAGCAGGACCCGGTCGAGGAGATCGTTCTGCAGGCCGACGGCTTCCAGAAAGCCTTCGACGAATTCGCGGCGTACTGCGCGCAGTACGCCGGATGCCCCCTCGGGGCCGACCCCGGCCGGGCCGCCGAGCGGTTCCGGGCGCTCGTCGACCCACTGCTCGACGCTCCCGCACCCACGACCGACCCGCGCGGACTGAGTCACCGCGATGCGATCACGGGTGTGCAGCAGGGGTTGTACTCGCCGACGCTGTGGGGGTCGTTGCGCGGCGGGCTGGAGTCGCTCGCGAGCACCGGCACCGGCGACACCCTGTTGCGCCTCGCCGATCTCTACGAAGGGCGCGGCGAGGACGGCACCTACAGCAACATCACCGACGCCTTCAACGCGATCCGGTGCGTGGACGACCCACCGGTGACCGACCGGGCGCTCGCGGGCGAACTCGACACGCGGTTCCGCGCGGCCGCACCCTTCCTCGACGACGGCCGCGGCACCGGATCGGCGGCCCTCGACGTCTGTGCCTTCTGGCCGGTGCCGGCCACCGGGGAACCGCACACTCCCGACGTTCGCGATCTGCCGCCCGTGCTCGTGGTCTCGACGACCGGGGATCCCGCGACCCCCTACGACGCGGGGGTCGAACTCGCCGCCCGGCTCGGTGGTGTCCTGGTGACCTTCGAGGGAACGCAGCACACCGTCGCCCTGGACGGAAACGAGTGCGTGGACACCGCTGTGACCAGCTATCTGGTGGATCTCGAGGTGCCCGCGAGGGATCCTCGCTGTTGACCGGATGGGTGTGTGAGCGACACGCCACCCGGATGCGCCTGCCGATGTAACACGGAATTAACGGATTATGCCTAGTCTCGCGGGTATGGATCGCCAGAAGGAGTTCGTGCTCCGCACCCTCGAAGAGCGCGACATTCGGTTCGTGCGTCTGTGGTTCACCGACGTCGTCGGCACTCTCAAGTCGGTGGCGATCGCGCCTGCCGAACTCGAAGGGGCCTTCGAGGAGGGCATCGGCTTCGACGGCTCGGCCGTCGAGGGCTTCTCCCGCATCTCCGAAGCCGACATGGTTGCGCGTCCCGACGCCACCACCTTCCAGGTGCTGCCCTGGAGCGACGACCGGGGCCACCAGTACTCGGCCCGGATGTTCTGCGACATCACCATGCCCGGCGGCACCCCGAGCTGGGCCGATCCCCGCCACGTGCTGCGGCGTCAGCTCAACAAGGCTTCCGATCTCGGGTTCAGCTGCTACGTGCACCCCGAGATCGAGTTCTTCCTCGTCGAGGACGGCCCCGAGGGGAGTGCACCCGTGCCGGCCGACATCGGCGGCTATTTCGACCAGTCGGTGCACCGTTCCGCCCCGCACTTCCGGCGCCACGCCATCGACGCGCTCGAATCCATGGGTATCTCGGTGGAGTTCAGCCACCACGAGACCGCGCCGGGCCAGCAGGAGATCGACCTGCGCTACGCCGATGCGCTGTCCATGGCCGACAACGTCATGACCTTCCGCTACGTGGTCAAGGAGATCGCGATGCAGGAGGGCGTGCGGGCCACCTTCATGCCCAAGCCCTTCCGCGATCACGCCGGTTCGGCGATGCACACCCACATGTCGCTGTTCGAAGGTGAGACCAACGCCTTCCACGACCCGGACGACCCGCTACAGCTCTCGGCGACCGGCAAGGCGTTCATCGCCGGCATCCTCGAGCACTCCAACGAGATCAGCGCCGTCACCAACCAGTGGGTCAACTCGTACAAGCGTCTCGTGCACGGGGGAGAGGCACCGACGGCCGCCTGCTGGGGTCCGTCCAACCGCTCCGCGCTCGTGCGTGTCCCGATGTACACCCCGAACAAGGCGTCGTCGCGGCGCGTCGAGATCCGCACCCCCGACTCGGCGTGCAATCCCTACCTCACCTTCGCGGTGTTGCTCGCGGCCGGTCTGCGCGGCATCGAGAAGGGTTACGAGCTCGCACCCGAGGCCGAGGACGACGTGTGGTCGCTGACCTCCGCCGAGCGTCGCGCCATGGGCTACCGCGAACTGCCCACCGATCTCGACATCGCGCTGCGCGAGATGGAGAAGTCCGAACTCGTCGCCGAGACCCTCGGTGAGCACGTCTTCGACTACTTCCTGCGCAACAAGTGGCGGGAGTGGGAGAACTACCGCAGCCAGGTCACCCCGTTCGAACTCGAGCAGTACCTGGGGTTGTAAGCGACGATGGAAACGTGGTGAGACCGCCCAGCGCGCGTTCGGTAGTTCCCGGCCCCGGTCGGCTCGGCCTCGTCGAGCCGACCGCCCCTGCCGAACTCGCTCGACTCGGATGGAACGACGCCGACAGCGTCGAACTGCTGTGGTCGCTGTCCCGTGCCCCGAACGCGGATCTGGCGTTGCGCACTCTCGTGCGACTGGCCGACGCGCTCGGTGACGACTGGACGGACCTCGACTCGGCGCTCCGCTCGGACACAGGCCTGCGAGGCCGGCTGTTCGGGCTGTTCGGTGCGTCGTCGGCGCTCGGCGACCACGTCGTCGCCAATCCGGATCGCTGGACGATGCTCGCGGGCAGCGCGGCGCTGCCCGACAAGCACACCTTCACGGCGCGGATGCTCGACAGCGTCGACGCCGAACCCGAGCCCGACGGGCGGCCCGGCCGGTTGATCCACCGGGCCGGGCTCGTCGGCCCACACGCGGTCGCGGCGCTGCGGACCACCTACCGCGACCAGCTCATGCTGATCGCCGCCGCCGATCTCGCCGCGGTGGTCGAGAACGAACCGGTGGTGCCCTATCTCGAGGTCGGTGCGCTGCTCGCCGACCTCGCCGATGCGGCGCTGACCGCGGCGCTCGCGGTGGCCGTGTCCACGGTGATCCCGGACGGCCCGTGCCCGATCGACCTCGCCGTCATCGCGATGGGCAAGTGCGGTGCGCGCGAACTGAACTACGTCAGCGACGTCGACGTCGTGTTCGTCGCCGAACCCGCCGATGCCCGGGCGAGCCGGATTGCCGGCGAGATGATGCGCATCGGCACGTCGGCGTTCTTCGAGGTCGATGCCGCGCTGCGCCCGGAGGGCAAGCGCGGTGAACTCGTCCGCACCCTCGAATCCCATGTCGCGTACTACAACCGGTGGGCCAAGACCTGGGAGTTCCAGGCGCTGCTCAAGGCACGCCCGATGACCGGGGATCTCGACCTCGGCCGCCGGTACATCGACGCCATGAGCCCGATGGTGTGGACCGCTTCCGAACGCGAGGACTTCGTCCCCGATGTGCAGGCGATGCGGCGCCGGGTCGAGGAGATGGTCCCGCCCGAACTGCGCGAGCGCGAACTCAAGCTCGGACGCGGCAGTCTCCGCGACGTCGAATTCGCCGTGCAGTTGCTGCAACTCGTGCACGGCCGCGTCGACGAGTCGCTCCGCGTCCCCAACACCGTCGAAGCGCTGTGCGCGCTCGCCGACGGCGGCTATGTGGGCCGCGACGATGCGGCGAACATGCGGGCGTCCTACGAATTCCTCCGCCTGCTCGAACACCGGTTGCAGTTGCAGCGGCTCAAGCGGACCCACACCCTGCCTCCCCCGGAGGACCGCGAGGCGCTGCGCTGGCTCGCCCGTGCCGCCCACATGCGACCGGACGGACGCAAGGACGCGCTCGGCGTCCTCGAATCGGAGATCAAGCGCAACTCGTCGCGGATCCGCAAACTGCACGCGCGCCTGTTCTACCGGCCGCTGCTCGACTCGGTGAGCAAGCTCGACAAGGAAGCCCTGCGCCTGTCGCCCGACGCGGCGGTCCGTCAGCTCGCGGCGCTCGGCTACAACGCCCCGCAGCACGCGATGGAACACCTGGCGGCGCTGTCCGGCGGGGCCTCACGCAAGGCGCGAATCCAGGCGCTGCTGCTCCCGCAACTGCTCGAATATCTCGGGGAGACAACCGATCCCGATGCCGGCCTGCTCGCCTATCGGCGGCTGTCCGATGCGCTCTACGACACCGTCTGGTTCCTGCGGGTGCTGCGCGACGAACCGGCGGTGGCCGAACGCCTCATGACGGTTCTCGGCTCGTCGGCCTATGTCGCCGACCTGCTGGTGAAATCTCCCGACGTCATCCGCCTGTACGCCGACGCCTCGACCGGGCCGCGGCTGCTCGAGGCGAACCCTCCCGAGGTGGCGCGCGCCCTCGTCGCCTCGTCGTCGCGCTACTCCGATCCCGCACGCGCGATCGCCGCCGCGCGCTCACTCCGCCGTGCCGAACTCGCGCGGGTCGCGAGCGCCGACATCCTGGGGATGCTCGACGTGCCGCAGGTGTGCAAGGCGTTGTCCGCGGTGTGGGCGGGCGTGCTCGAAGCCGCGCTCGACGCGGTGATCCGTGCCTCGGAACAGTCTCGCGGACCGGCCCCGGCCCGCATCGCGGTGATCGGGATGGGACGGCTCGGTGGCGGCGAACTCGGCTACGGATCCGATGCGGACGTGTTGTTCGTGTGTGATCCGCTGCCGGACGCCGACGAGACCGATGCGGTCAAGTGGGCCACGAGCATCGCCGAACAGGTGCGGCGACTGCTGGGTGCGCCGAGCACCGATCCGCCTCTCGAGGTGGATCTGGATCTGCGTCCGGAAGGTCGCAGTGGTCCGATCGTGAGGACGTTCGCGTCCTACCGGGCGTACTACACCCAGTGGGCCGAGGTGTGGGAGGTCCAGGCCCTGCTGCGGGCGCATGCCGTCGCAGGGGATCGCGAACTCGGCACACGTTTCCTGCACATGATCGACGACGTGCGGTATCCCGAGGGCGGGGTCTCCCACGAGGCCGTCCGAGAGATCCGGCGGATCAAGGCCCGTGTCGACTCCGAGCGGCTGCCGCGCGGCGCCGATCCGGCGACCCACACCAAACTCGGCAGGGGTGGGCTCGCCGACATCGAGTGGACCGTGCAGTTGCTGCAGCTCCAGCACGCATACGGCATCCCGGCATTGCACACGACCTCGACGCTCGACGCGCTCGACGCCATCGGAGCCGCCGAACTGCTCAGCGCCACCGACGTCGAACTTCTCCGGACGGCGTGGATCACCGCGACGGATGCGCGCAACTGCCTCGTGCTCGTGCGCGGTAAACCGACCGACCAACTCCCCGGTCCCGGACGGTTGCTGGAAGCGGTTGCCCGCGTGACGGGTTGGCGTGGCGAGGACGCGTCGGAGTTCCTCGACTACTACCTGCGCGTGACACGGCGTGCACGGGCGGTCGTCGAACGGGTCTTCTGGGATTAGTCGGCCGTCAGTCGCAGACGATGACGAGTGCGAGTCCTCGCCAGACCTCGATCTCGGTCTTGTCCCATGTCCCGTCTTCGTGATTCCAGTCGTATTCGACCTCGACGTCGTAGCCGCGGTCGCGTTGCTCGGTCACCCGGCAGTTCTGCATGGTGCTGCCGGAACGGTTGAGGATGATGTAGGGGACTCCGGCGTCGGAGAGCACTGTCCGGGCCTGCTCCTGTGACATCCCGACGACGGAGACGTCGGTCTGTGCCGCTGCGGTGCCGGCGAGTGCGACGGACAAGGGGACGGGGGACAGGAGCGCGGCGGCACAGGCCGCCGAGATGAGAGATCTACGCATGGTGGGGCCTCCCGGGGAGACGAGTCGTTCGAGTACGGACCTCGTCGCATCTGCTCCCCCCGAGAGCGGAATGTGACACATATCACCAAAATCGCACTCCCACGGTACACCTCTGTGTAGTAAGTCTGTCCAGTCCGTTTTCTCGGTACCCCTTTCCCCGCACGCGGCGGAGCCACCCGCCGAGGACGGCGGATGGCTCCGGAGTGGTGCATCAAACGCGGTCGTGGACCGCCGAGGCCATCACTTCTTCAGGTCGAAGCGATCCAGGTCCATCACCTTCGTCCAGGCCGCGACGAAGTCACGCGCGAACTTCGGGCCTGCATCGTCGGCCGCGTAGACCTCGGCCAGCGCCCGCAACTGCGAGTTGGCCCCGAAGACGAGGTCGACGGCGGTCGCGGTGTACTTGACCTCGTCCGATCCCCGAGCGCGACCTTCGTAGACGCCCTCACTGTTCTGGGAGACCTTCCACTCGGTCCCCATGTCGAGCAGATTGACGAAGAAATCGTTCGTCAGGGTCTGCGGACGGTCGGTGAAGACCCCGTGCGTGCTGCCCCCGTGGTTCGCGCCGAGAGCACGCAGACCGCCGACGAGCACTGTCATCTCGGGAGCCGTCAACGTCAGCAGGTTCGCCCGTTCGAGGAACAGTTTCTCGGGTGGGAGCTTCTCGCCGCCGCGCAAGTAGTTGCGGAAGCCGTCGTGCTTCGGTTCGAGCACCGCGAACGATTCGACGTCCGTCCACTCCTGAGT
Organism: Rhodococcus sp. R1101; assembly: GCF_000278445.1. Lineage (NCBI taxonomy): Bacteria > Bacillati > Actinomycetota > Actinomycetes > Mycobacteriales > Nocardiaceae > Rhodococcus > Rhodococcus sp. R1101. The sequence goes on along the minus strand of NZ_AJVB01000057.1, from coordinate 2,625 downwards.
GGCATCCGTGCGGCCTGGTGTGAACGGCACCGTGATCTCGTGCCCGGCATCCTTGGCGGCCTTCTCCACCGCGGCGCTCCCGGCGAGGACGATCAGGTCCGCCAGCGAGATCTTCTTGCTCCCGCCCGAGCTGTTGAACTGCTCCTGGATGCCTTCGAGGATCTGCAGAACCTGTGCGAGTTGCTCGGGCTCGTTGGCCTCCCAGTTCTTCTGCGGCTCGAGCCGCACCCGCGCGCCGTTCGCCCCACCGCGCTTGTCGGTTCCGCGGAAGCTCGCAGCCGACGCCCACGCGGCCGTGACGAGCTGCGGGACGGTTGCTCCCGACTCGAGGATCGTGCTCTTGAGCGACGCGATGTCGCTCTCGTCGATCAGCTCGTGGTCGACATCCGGTACCGGGTCCTGCCAGATCTGGGGTTCCGGGATCCACGGGCCGCGGTACCGCGAGATCGGACCCATGTCGCGGTGCAGCAGCTTGAACCACGCCTTGGCGAATTCGCGCTCGAGTTCCTCGGGGTGATCGAGCCAGCGGCGGGTGATCTCGCCGTAGATCGGGTCGTAACGAAGAGCGAGGTCGCTGGTGAGCATCGCGGGTGCATGCTTCTTCGACGGGTCGTGCGCGTCGGGCACCGTACCGGCGCCGCCGCCGTCCTTCGGCGTCCACTGCCACGCCCCGGCGGGACTCTTGGTCTTCTCCCACTCGAAGGCGTAGAGGGTCTCGAGGAAGGTGTTGTCCCACTTCGTCGGAGTCGGCGTCCACGTGACCTCGAGGCCACTGGTGATCGTGTCGCCGCCTACGCCGGTGCCGAACGAGTTCTTCCAGCCGAGTCCCTGCTGTTCGAGCGGCGCGGCTTCGGGTTCGGGACCGAGATTGTCGGCCGGTGCCGCACCGTGGGTCTTACCGACGGTGTGGCCGCCGACGATCAGCGCCGCCGTCTCGACGTCGTTCATCGCCATCCGGGCGAACGTCTCGCGGATGTCGCGTCCGGACGCGAGGATCTCCGGATTACCGTTGGGTCCTTCGGGGTTGACGTAGATCAAGCCCATCTGCACCGCGCCGAGCGGACCCTGGAGTTCGCGCTCGCCCGCATATCGCTCGTCGCCGAGCCAGGTGTCCTCGGGGCCCCAGAAGACCTCGTCGGGCTCCCAGATGTCCTCGCGGCCGAACGCGAAGCCCATGGTCGTGAAACCCATCGACTCGTAGGCGCAGTTGCCGGCGAAGATGATCAGGTCGGCCCACGAGAGTTTGCGGCCGTACTTCTGCTTGATCGGCCACAGCAGACGACGCGCCTTGTCGGTGCTGACGTTGTCGGGCCAGCTGTTGAGCGGGGCGAACCGCTGCGCGCCCTTGCCGCCGCCGCCGCGGCCGTCGGCGATGCGGTAGGTGCCGGCCGAATGCCAGCCCGTCCGGATGAGCAGACCGCCGTAGTGACCGAAGTCGGCCGGCCACCAGTCCTGTGAGTTCGTCATGAGGTCGAAGAGATCCTGACGGAGCGCTTCGACGTCGAGTGTCTCGACCTCCTTCGAATAGTCGAAGTCGGGTTCCATCGGATTGGACAACGGTGAATGCTGGTGCAGCACCGTCAGATCCAGTTGTTCCGGCCACCAGTCCTGATTGGTCCTCGGCCGGTGCGGTGACGGCTCGGGGGCGGGGACTGCCGGGTTTTCGCTTTCGGACACTGCGGTTTCCTTCCGGATCAGTGGATCGGACCGATTTCGGGCTGTGGTCGTAGGTCGTCTGTCGAACAGTCGCGGCACAGGCCCCAGAAGACGACGTCCGCCTCGTCGACGTCGAAACCTGCGTCGTCCACCGGCGTCAGGCAGCGCAGGTCGCCGAGGGTGTGGCCGACATCCGAGATCGCGGCGCAGGACCGGCAGACGAGGTGGTGATGGCGGTCGCCGACACACACCTCGTACCGCGCGTGGAAGCCTGCGGGCCGGATTCGCCGGAGCACTCCACGTGCCGAGAGCGCGTGGAGGATGTCGTACACGGTGTGCCGGCCGATGCCGGGAACGACGGCGGCGACAGCATCGAAGATGCGATCGGCATCGGCGTGCGGGTGCTCGTGCGCCGCATCGAGCACCGCCAGACGCTGCCGGGTCACGCGAAGACCGGCTGCACGTAACCGCTCGGAGAAATCCTGCGTCGAGGGCACGTGCCCACTATGGACCACTTTTCTGGAATCGGTCGCGATTCGGTCGGATCCGATGACGAACGAACGCATCTCGCGCGCCGAACCGGGGTTCGCTACCGCTGCAGCCGGGGCGAGCCCCGGTTCGGCGCGCGAGGATGCCGGTGCGGAAAAGACGAGAGGCCGCCCGTCCCGAACAGGGGACGAGCGGCCTCTCGAAGAGTGCCTACCGGATTCGACTCAGCAGTCGAAGTACAGCTGGAACTCGTAGGGGTGCGGACGCAGGTTGACCGGAGCGATCTCCTGCTCGCGCTTGAGCGAGATCCAGGTCTCGATGAGGTCGGTGGTGAAGACGCCGCCCTCGGTGAGGTACTCGTGGTCGCGCTCGAGGTTGTCGATGACGGCCGACAGGCTGGTGGGAGCCTGCGGGATGTTCTTGGCCTCCTCCGGCGGGAGCTCGTAGAGGTCCTTGTCGACCGGGGCGAGCGGCTCGATC